>DATEMG010000118.1:0-6234 GCA_035275805.1 Blastocatellia bacterium | reverse complement strand
GTTGACGCCGAGGGGGCCGACCGGGCGGACCACGCCGCCGTTGGGCGAGGGCGCGCTGTCTATGCCGCCGATGGTCACCAACTGGTCGGTGTTCGAGTCGATGGCGTAAAGAGTCGTCACCTTCGCTCCCCCGAAGTTGCGGTCATAGGCCACGCCGGTGATCACCGCGCCCGAGCTGAGCCCAAAGTCGGCGGGGGATACCGCCGCGCCCGTGTCCGGGTGGGCGCGGAAGTTGTCGCGAGAGTCGGCCACCACGCGGATGCGGTCCACAGTCGGGTTGAAGTCGAAGCCGTAGTCCTTGCCCGCGCCGGCCCCGGCCGACTGCGGTAGCGCGAACCCGGTCCCGACCGCGCTGGCCGCGCCGGTCAGCGGGTTGATCGTATAGAGACGGCCCGTGGCGCCGTTGACCGCTAGCGCATAAAGCTGCCCGTTCGCCGGACGGTAATCAATCCCAACCAGTGAGTCGCCGGCCTTCAGCCCCGACACCGTAGTTGCGCTGATAATCGAGTTGGGCGCCGAGGCGCTGAATTGTAATAGTTGATTGTTGGCGGCCAGCGCGACGACGAAGTTGCCCTGCGCGGCGGCCAGAACGCGTCCATTCCGCCACTCTCCCATGCGCCCGCCCCAGATGCCGGCGATGACGGCGGCGAGCGCCAGTATGACCAGCAGGAATCGGCGCGACGAAACTGCCTGCGCGAAAGTGTGTGACCTGCGCGATTGGCGTGTAGAAGCAGTCTTGTTAAATTTCATAATCACTCCTCGGAAAATCAGTTTGTAGTCCCGCCTTTGGACGGAAGCGTCAGCGCAAAGATCCATTCCGCGACGCCGAACAATTGGGACTACGGACCACGCTTTTCATTCTTTTAGGGCGTAATTACAGACGACACGGACTACTCCTGCGCATAAGGGTAGGGCGAACGGGAGTTTGCCCGGCTTTCCCGAAAGACCGCATCGAAGGAGTCAAGGCAAACTGCCAGTTCGCCCCGCCCTCGAGCCGCGATTTTCATTCTTTCAAGGCGTCGCAACGCCACATGAAGGCTCTTGCGGAAAATAACAAAGAAAGATCGCATCGGCGAGAGACTGCGAGCTATGAGGAGCAATCTTAATGACCGGCAACGGCATTTTTATTCGCAGTCCATGGGGCCTCGGCGAAAGCCGAGCGTGAAGAAACCTCGCTGACCACCCTGAATTTTAGTGCCAGGGGCGAGCGGTGTCAATTTTTAAGCCGCTTCGTTTTTATGTCATTTATGTCGTTTCGTCCCGATTTTTCGGCGCCCCGGCCTTTCCTATTGACATTCTGTACGAAGAGTCTTACCCTCCGCCCGCGTATGTACAGAACGTCTATAGGAGAGAAAGCATGAAGGAAAAGAAGACCGATCTCTTGCAGGGCACCCTCGACATGTTGGTCCTCAAGGCGCTGGCTCTGGGCCCTATGCACGGGTTGGGGGTTTCAAACCGCATTGCGCAAATCACACAGGGAGTTTTCCAGGTCAAACCCGGCTCGCTTTTTCCCGCGCTTCACCGAATGGAGGAGGCGGGGTGGCTCACTTCCTCCTGGGGAGAGTCCGAGAACAATCGCCGGGCCAAGTATTACCGCATGACCAAAGCCGGACAGCGCCAGCTAAAAACCGAAACCGAAGACTGGCAGCGCATCTCGCTGGCCATCGCGAACGCGCTTCAAGCGTCATAGGGAGAAAAAATCATGCCGCTACTTCATCGTCTATCCAGTCTCTGGCGCAACCTGTTCCACAAGGCCCGGACGGAACAGGAGTTGACGGAAGAGATCGACGCTTATCTGGAAATGCTCATCGAGCAGAAGATCGAGCAAGGTCTCGATCCGGTGGAGGCGCGCCGCGCGGCCCTGATCGAACTCGGCGGCAGGGAACAGGTCAAAGAGAGGATCCGAGAATCGCGAGTTGGGTATCAGCTTGAAATATTGTGGCAGGATTTACGCTACGGGCTACGGGCGCTCGGTCGTAATCCTGCGTTCGCTGCTGTGGCCATGCTTTCGCTGGCGTTGGGCATCGGCGCGAACACCGCCATCTTCAGCCTGATGGACGCCGTGTTGCTCAAAATGCTGCCGGTCAAAAATCCCGAACAATTGTTCTTCATCGAAAGGACCGGCGTCCCGCCAAGCTCTAAGCGTTCCAGCAATCTCTCCCACGCTTTCTTCGAGCAGTTGCGGGCGCGGCGCGAGACCTTAGCCGGCGTATGCGAATTTGGTTATAGCCTGCGCGTCAATGTGGTGGTGGGCGGGCACGCTGAAGTCGCGCAGGCGCAGCAGATTTCCGGCGACTTTTTCGCGACGCTCGGTGTCAATGCGTTGCTCGGCAGGACTCTCACCGAGGATGACGACAAAGTTCCGGGCGGACATCCGGTCGCCGTCATCAGCCATAATTACTGGCAGCGGCGCTTTGCGCGTGATCCTGCGATTGTCGGCAAGAGCGCCGCAGTGAACGGCCATCCCTTTACGATCATCGGCGTGACGCCGCCCGATTTTTTCGGCGTCATGGTCGGCGAGTCGCCAGACCTGTGGGCGCCGGTGATGATGTATGAGCAACTCAATCCGGGCAGATCAATCGAGCAGTACCTCAACAACCCGCTGTTCAGCGTGATGGCGCGATTGAAGCCTGAAATCTCTGAACAACAGGCGCGCGCCGCGCTCACACAACTCTTGCAGCAATCGCTGACGGCGGAGGGCGGTTCTCAACTGTCGCCGGAGAGGCGGCAGGCTCTGCGACAGCAAAGCGTCGCGCTGAATCCGGCGAGCCAGGGTTTGTCGAGGTTGCGCGAGCAATTTTCCGATTCACTCAGCATCCTGATGGCGGTGGTCGGACTTATACTGCTGATCGCCTGCGCCAACGTAGCCAATCTGTTATTGGCTCGCGCGACCGCGCGAAAGAAGGAGATCGCCGTCCGTCTAGCGCTCGGCGCCAGCCGCTTCAGACTCATTCGGCAATTGCTCACAGAAAGCATGCTGCTGTCGCTAATCGGAGGGGCGTTGGGGTTGCTCCTTGCCTCGTGGGGAAGCGGCCTTTTATTGGCGCTAGTCGGGAGTGGCCACAATCCCGTTTTCCTCGAACTAACGCTCGACCTGCGCGTGCTCGGTTTTACGGCGGCGGCTTCCTTGCTGGCCGGAATTTTGTTTGGCCTTGCGCCGTCATGGAGGGCCACGCGCGTTGATTTGACTCCCGCGCTCAAGGACAGCGCCCGCGGTCCGAGCGTCGGCTCGCGGCTGGGTTTGGGCAAAACGCTTGTAGTCGTTCAAGTCGCTTTGTCTTTGTTATTGCTGATCGGCGCGGGACTCTTTGTGCGCAGTCTCGGAAAATTGAAGGGCCTCGACGCCGGGATCAGTCGAGAAAATGTGCTGCTAGTCTCGACCGATCCCAGAATGATCGGTTATCAGGGAAAGCAAATCGCCGATCTCTATCAGCGCATGCTCGAAAGCATCAAAATCATACCCGGCGTGCGCTACGCGAGTCTTTCACGCCAGGGGCTGCTCAGCCCAAGCGGGAGCATAAGCAGCGTTTACGCGCAGGGGCGCGCGCCACGCCCGGAGGATAACATCTTCAGCCAAGACGATAGCGGCATTCCGTTTTACTGCGGAGTAGGGCCGGAGTATTTTGAAGCTGCAGGAATGGCGATTCTGCGAGGGCGAGGCTTGACCGCGCAAGATGACGAGAACGCGCCTCGCGTCGCCGTCGTCAACGAGACCTTCGCCCGTTACTACTTTGGCGACGAAGACCCGATCGGCAAGCGCTTTGGCCGGGACTCGAATGATAGCGGTCGGATCGAAATCATCGGAGTGGTCAAAGATGCGAAGTACAACAGCCTGCGCGAACCGGCCCCGCGCACGTTCTACATTCCCTATCGTCAAGATTCGACTTCCTGGCGCGAGACGACCTTCCAAATCCGCACCGCGGCCGATCCGACCAATGTCATAGCGGCAGTTCGACAAGCGGCGCGGAAGATCGATGCCAACCTGCCGCTCTTCAACATCAAAACGCTCGCCACACAGGTTAACGAGTCTCTCGCGCAGGAACGCCTTATCGGCTCGGTCTCCAGCTTCTTCGGCCTGCTTGCGCTGCTGCTGGCGGCCGTCGGTCTGTACGGAATTATGGCTTACGCCGTGAGCCAGCGGACACACGAGATCGGCGTCCGCATGGCGCTCGGCGCGCATCGAGGCGCCGTTTTGAGAATGGTGTTGAGGCAGGGAATGAAGCTGGTTTTGATCGGAGCCGGTCTCGGTCTCGCTGTGTCGTTTGCGGCTACCCGCCTCATCGCAAGCCTTCTCTTCGACGTGACGCCTACTGATCCGGTGACCTTTATCGGGGCGCCGATGCTCTTGCTGATGGCGGCGCTGCTGGCCTGCTTCGCGCCTGCGCGACGAGCTACAAAGGTCGATCCGCTGGTCGCTCTCAGGTGTGAATAGGTGGGTGGTCGCAATTTGTCATCGCCAAAATCTTTTGCATGCGAAGAGAACCGTTTCTTCATCTTGAATAGTGGCGCTTCTTCGTCGCTCCGCGACTAAGAACGGCTTCGTACATAAGGAGAAGAGATCATGCCGCTACTGCCTCGTCTATCCAGTCTCTGGCGCAACCTGTTATCACGATTGAGTCCCTGACCAAGATGACTGGCGCAGCCGAGTGGACTAAAGGATCGGGCAAGTGGACGGCGACCAAGAAATAATACTGCGCTACGCCTGGAGGAATAGTTTTGCGGAACTTGGTAATCAATTCATCGCTTGTCTGCGTGTTGCTCTTCAGCCTACCGGCTGTGAGCGGGCGCCAGTCTAAGGAGACGGCGGAAAAGAATCCGCCGCTGACCTTCGAGGAACTCAGGAAGGTTGTGCAGGAGATTGACAAAAGAGCGCTGGCCGTGCGCGAGCGCGGGAACGTGTTGACGGTATTGGATGCGTTGCGCTCGTGGGAGTCCGAATACGCCGCGCGAGGAGCGGCCGCGCGGTCGGCTATCGCGGTACGCATTCTGACCGTCGCCCCTGAAGTGGGCAATTACGCCGAGGCCTTGCGCTACGCCGACCTGGCTTACGGCGCGACGGCGATGGGGCGGCTCGCTACTGCGGACGAACTGGAAGGCTACAAACCGGTAGACGCGCTCGAAGAACTGGCGCGCGCCGCCGCGGGCGTACAGGTAGTAATGATCAACGAGGCGCATCACGTCCCACAGCATCGCGCCTTTACCCTCGCTCTGCTGAAAACGCTACGGCGCAGCGGCTTCACGCACTTTGCAACCGAGACGCTTTACGAAACGGATAATCAACTCAACGCGCGAGGCTATCCGACGGCGCAAACCGGCTATTACACAGGTGAACCGGTTTATGCCGATTTGATCCGCACGGCGCTCAAACTGGGCTTCCGCGTGGTCGCTTACGAACCTCAAGGAGCCAGGAATTCCGATGAACGCGAACGCGGGCAGGCCCGGAACCTGATTGAACGAATCCTGAAGGACGCGCCACAAGCCAAGATTCTGGTTCACGCTGGTTACGCTCACATTGACGAAAAAGGCGCCGACCGGGTGGGCGCGACGACGATGGCGCAACGCTTCAAGGAGGCGACCGGCATAGACCCGCTCACAATTGAACAGACGGAGATGAGCGAACGCGGCGCCCGCGAATTCGAACATCCGCTCTATCGAGATGTGGTGGCGCGGGGATTGGTCTCGCGCCCGACGGTGTTTCGAAACGCCAGGGGAGAATTCTGGATGCAGGAAAGAGGCCGGCACGACGTTACGCTCTTCCAACCGCGTAGCCTGCAGCTAAACCGCGAGGCCGGCGGGCGGCCTGATTGGTTGCGGCTGGGGGGAAGTCGCGGCCCTTATCGGTTGCCGAAAAATGTTTGCGGAATCGCGCCCCGCTGTCTGGCTCGCGCCCGATCAGCCCGTGAAGGCTCAGACGCCATTTCCATTGATCAGTTGGAAGTTTTAGCCGCGCGCCCGGCGTCGGCGCTGATGCTGCCTGCGGGCGAGTTCATCATTGAAGTCCAAGACCCTGAGGGAAAACCGATCACGAATTTTCGCGTCAGGAAGGGGAAACCAGAGTGAATTCATTAAATGGAAATAGGGGGAAGAAATCATGCCGCTATTGCCACGTCTGACGAGTCTCTGGCGCAACCTGTTCCGCAAGGACTGGAAGGAACAGGAACTGACGGAAGAGATTGACGCTTATCTGGAACTGCTCATCGAGCAGAAGCTCAATGAAGGCCTCGCGCCTGAAGC
>DATEMG010000117.1:0-15403 GCA_035275805.1 Blastocatellia bacterium | reverse complement strand
CGGCCTGAATCTACCGCACAGGCTCTATGGCGAAGCGAGCGAACAGGTTGCCGCCACCCTTGTCCCAAGCGTCCCTGGGATATGCAAACGTTACTTTGTAGCGCCGCGTGCATAAATTCAACATACAAGCGAGCGGGTCTTAGGGTGAAGCCCGCTCGCTACCGCTCGCGGTACTGATCCAGTTCGACTTCCTGTACATGCAATTGCAATCCGCTCTAGTTTACCGAACATGAAAATGTAGGAGAGGAAACTAGGGATCGCTGATTTTTCAAATAACCCCGGGTTTCATTTAAATAGAGCCGCGATGATGAAAAAACATATCGCGGCCATCAGGGCAGAGCAAGGTATCGTCATCACCCAGGCCCAGACCACTCTCCTCGCGACTCCCCAGCGAACGGCGGAGAGCCGCCGCGTCGCCCCTACGCCGATGATAGCGCCCGTGATCGTATGCGTGGTGCTGACTGGAATCCCGCCGCGAATAGCCAAAAATAGCGTCAAAGCGCCCGCCGTCTCGGCCGCGAACCCGCCCACGGGCTTGAGCTTCGTGATGCGCGATCCCATCGTGTGGACGATCCGCCAGCCGCCGACCAAAGTTCCAAGCGCCATCGCCGCGTGACAGCTCAAGACGACCCACAGCGGGATATGCTTTGTGGCTCCCGGATTGACGCCGCCGGCGACGAGCACAGCGGCGATAATGCCCATCGTTTTTTGCGCATCCGCGCCGCCGTGCCCCAGGCTGTAGAGCGCGGCCGAAAACAACTGTCCTCTGCGAAAGAATTTGTCCACCCGGCCGGGAGAACGACGCCGGAATATCCAGGCTATTGCGACCATGAAGGCTATCCCCAGGATCATTCCGAGCAGTGGCGAGATGAAGATGAACGAGATGGTTTTTATCCACCCCTCCGGTTTCAGCACTCCTGCGATCCCGCCGTAGGCCGCTATCGCCGCGCCCGCGTAGCCGCCGACGAGCGCGTGCGAAGAGCTGGTCGGAAGTCCGAAGTACCAGGTGATGACGTCCCACACGATTGCGCCGATGAGCCCGCAAAGCAGAACCCAGAGCCGCCACTGCTCGGCGATCCGTTCTATGTCGACGAGGTCGCCGCCGATGGTCTGCGCGACGCGAGTTCCGAACAGCGCAAAGGCGACGAAGTTGAAGAAAGCCGCCCATGCGACCGCGACCCCGGGAGAGAGCACACGAGTCGAAACCACCGTAGCGATTGAGTTGGCCGCGTCGTGCCAGCCGTTCGCCACGTCGAAGATCAGCGCCACCATAATGATGATGGCGATAAACGCCAGCGCCGTGGTCATTACTCCAAACGTCCGTCCCCGGCCGATTACTCGGCGCGCCCTATTTAAAGCGTCACTTCTGCTTCATTTCCTGCTTGTCGTTTTGAGCTTTCTTCTTTATCTGCCCACTCAACTCTATAATCCGCTCCAGGTCGCGTTTCGCGGCGGCCGCGGCCTGTACGTCAAGCACTTCAACCTCGTCGAAGACGGGGTTATTAACGAATCGCTTGATTAAGCCGCTCAGGCCGGATAGCAGAGTGCTAATTTGATATTCATTCTGGCTCTTCTCGCCCGGCGCAGCCGCCTCTTTCGGAAACATCAGGTTGACTTGCAGCCGCGCCGCGCATTTATTAATCTCCGCCGCCGCTTTCTCCACAAGTTTTATGTCCAAAATCTCACTTGATGCGCGATGCTTCGCGAGGTCGTTGTCGATGACCTGGATGCGTTTGAAATCACCCCTGATCTGCGACCATGCCAGCTTTTGTTCCTCCGGCGTCCGCGCGCTGTTCTTTTCAACGCTTTTCATGCTCCACTCGCGATAGCGCATATCGCGCGACGCCGGCGGCGTGCGGCGTGAATTGATGGTGGGGTCCTGGGCGTTGACTGCGGCCGACAGGAGCGCCGCCGAAGCCATCATAAGCAAAGTCTTTGCAAAAGTTCCACCTGCGTTTAACGGCATGGTTTTTGCCCTCCTGTATGACTTTTCGGGATGGTTAATCGGGATCTGTTCGGGAATTGAAGGCCCGCCGTGATGCTATGCCTTTCTTTCCTGCTGGGCAAGTATGGAATAAAGAAAATAAGACAAAGGCCGGCGCGTTCTGTAAGGAGCGCGCCGGCCTTTGCTTTTAGCGAACGTAACTCTCAGTTCGTCCAGTTAGAAACTGAAGCGTCCCGAGAATTGGATTTGCCGGTTGGTGCCAAGCCCCACCGTGCGGCCGACCGTGCCGTTGATTATGCCGAAGTTGCCGGCGGCCGCGGCCTGTATGGCTTGGCCGGGCTGCAACGACGCGCTGGGCGCCACGCTGAGCGTCACCGGCGGGTTGGCGAAGTTGGCCTTGTTGAAGATGTTGTAAAACTCCGTGCGGAACTCGAAGCCGAGCGCCTCGGTTATCCTGAAACGCTTCTGCAGGGTCATGTCGAACTGGAAGAAGTTCGGGCCGAAAAGCGCATTGCGAGACAGGTTGCCGTATGTGCCCGGTTGCGGAATCGCGAAGGCCGCCGGGTTGAGTAGGCGCAGACTGCCGCCGTCGAGACTCAGGAATGGATCAACGCCGGGCAGGATGTCAGGGCGACGGGTGGCGCGGGAGGCGCTGCCGCCAGGCGTGTTAATGACCGCCGTAAATCCGGCAGGAAGAGGGGTCGTTGCGTTGATTGTCGAAGGCAGTGGCAACACCTGGCCGGCCGCGCAGCCCATCGCCGGATTGGTGCACTGGATCACCACGTCGGCTCGCGTGATGCGCAAGTCCATCGGCAGTCCCGAACGGGCGTTAAAAACGCCGCCCAGCATCCATCCGCCGAGGATGAAGTCGCCCGCGCCGCTCAGGTCATAGGCGCGCCCCTTGCCGAACGGCAGTTCGTAGAGCGCTGTGATGTTGACGCTGTGGCGGATGTCGAAAGTGTTGTTGCCGTAATCAGCGTTGTAGTTGAAGGGATCTTGCACGGTCTGCGCTTCGTTCGAACCCTGCGTATTACCGAGGCTGTGGCCCCACTGGTAGTGGCCGCCGAGCGTCAGCCCTTTCGCGAAACGGCGGTTGATCGTCAACTGCATGGCGTTGAAGTTGTCGCGGCCACCGCTAGTCTTGAAGTCTACCTCGCCGAACGGGTTCAGACGCGAGCCGTTGGTCGGCGTCGGGACGCCGTTGGCCAACGCGAAGTTGATCAGATCGAACTCACGCACGGTCACGACGCTGGTCACCTGACCGATGCCGTTAGTGCGGTTGATGATACCAACTCCGGCAGGAAGCGCCACCGTCGATGGGATGGTCGTTGCGCCAGGCAGGATGCGGTTGGTGACGTTCCGCAGGAAAAGGTTGCGGCCCTGGCTGCCGACGTAGGCGATGGTGAGCACCGTGTTACCCGGCAGTTCCTGCTGGATCGAGAGCCCGTACTGCCCGACGCGCTCGGGAACGCGGTAGCCATTCACGTCGTAAGCGCGCGGCGTGAAGCTGGTGAGCGGCGTGGCGAAGTTAGTTATCGTCTGCGTAGTGGTCGCCGTCAATCCGCCCGCCAAGCTGGTTGTCGAGCGAGGCACGTCCGACTCGATCGGCTGGATCAGATCCTCATACTGCCCAGGGCCGTAATAGAGGCCGCCGCCGACGCGGATGACGGTCTTGTTGTTGAAACGGGCCGGCGCCCACGTGAAGGCCAGGCGTGGGCCGAAGTTGGTCTTAACGGCTTTGTAGAAGTCCGAGCCGGGATCGAGCAGCCGCCCCGAAGCGGCGTCCAAGAGGATCGCGCGGTTGTTCTTCTCGCGGTTGGGCGAGTAGTACTCGTAGCGCAGGCCGTAGTTCATCGTGAAATTCGGCCTGATCTTCCATTCGTCTTGCGCGTAACCAATCAGGTAATACTGCCGCCCGCGATGGAAGCTTTGGTCGCCCCGCGGGAATGTGGTGATCGGGTTGGTCGCGATGCTGAACGCGCCAGGGGTCGACAGATCGCCGACGAAGGCTGCGGTCAAGTTCTGGTTGAGCAGGAAGTCGCGAAGATTGCCGTAGGTGAAGGTGAAACCGCCGAGTTGGTCGAAGTCCACCTCGAGCCTGCGGATTTCGCCACCGAACTTAATCGAATGGGCGCCTTTCGTCCACGAGAGGTTATCGATGAACGAATAGGAGGTCGGATCGATCGGTTGCGCGCGGCCGCTGGCGGCGGAAGATTGGCGTGTCAGTCCGCCTGGACTGACGATGCCCGTCGGCGCGCCGCCGTTGACGCCCGACTGTACGATGGTGCCCGACAAACTGATCGCCGAACGCACGAAGTCGAGCTGCGACCCGGATACGCTGAACGCAGTGTCGAGCGTAGTCGACGCGCGATTGAGGCCGAACTTCGTCTCGTTGACAATGCTCCCGCCGTAAAGCTGCGTGAGCGCGGCGACGAAGTTGTCGGGCTGCTGCGAGGCGACGATGAAGCGGCCACTCGTGCCGTCTGGCGAGGCCAGATCGCCGTCGTCGCGCTGGTAGCGGATGTAGCCGTTAAACCGGTCGTTGAACTTGCCGTCGAGCCGGACGCTGAAGGCGTCCTCGTTGAGCGTGGCGACGCGGTTGCTTTGGATGAACTGGGCGGACTGGTTGACGCCGCCCAGGTTGATCGGCGCGCCTGCGCCGATTGGGAAGGCGTTGATGGCGCCCAGCGAGCGCAGCGCCTGAATGCGCGTCAGCGCCGCATTCGCGTCAGCCACGGCGATGCCGAGCGCGGCGCGCGCCGCTTCTCCGCGCGGGTCAGCAGTGCCGAAGAAATTGATGAAATCACGCGAGAAGCCCGAAGGCGTCAGCTCGATAGTGTTGAAGCCGGCGCGCTGGCGCAGGCCCTCGTAGCTGCCGAAGAAGAAGAGCCGGTCTTTGACGAGCGGCCCGCCCAAGCTGCCGCCAAACTGGTTGAGTCGGAGCTTCGATTTATCGGAGCCGTCGAAGAAGTTGCGCGCGTCGAGCGCGTCGTTGCGAAGGTAGTCGAAGACCGAGCCGTGGAAGTTATTGCTGCCCGATTTGCCGATGACGTTGATCTGGCCGCCCGTGCCCGTACCGTATTCAGCCGGGTAGTTCGACGAGTCGACGCGGAATTCCTGAATGTTTTCGAGCGAGGTCTGCAGGCGGAATTGCGAGCCCTGCACCGTCAGGTAGCCCGGCGAGGCGTCCCAGATCGCCGTGCTTTCAATGCCGTCGAGCCTGGTCTGGTTCTGTTCGTTCGAGCGCGAGTTGAATCGCACCTCGTTGAAGTTGCCCGTGCCGGTGTTGGTCGCGCCCGGGGTCAGTAATTGTAGTTGCGAGAAGTTGCGGCCGTTGACCGGCAGTTCCTTAACCTCGCGCTCGGTGACGTTGACGCCGAGCCGGTTCGAACTGGTGTCAATTGTCGCCGGCGTCTCGGAGGCTACGATGTTGACAGTCTCGCCGACCACGTTGCCGGCCTTCAACTCAACGTCGAGGGAACGCGTCTGCCCCACGCCGAGGACGAGGTCCTTAACCTCGACCTTGCTGAAGCTGGACGCTTCCACGGTCATCGTGTAAGCGCTGGGGCGCAACTGAGGGATCGAGTAAAAACCTTCGGCGGAAGTCGTCGCTTTGCGTCCGATGTTTAGGGCGTCCGATCGGATGGTCACTGTCGCGCCGGGGATGACAGCGCCGGTTTGGTCTTTCACCACACCCTCGATTTTGGCGAAGTCTTGCTGCGCTAGCGCGGCCGGAGTTGGATCAAGCGCCAAGCTCACCCCGAGAACGAGCAGTAGCGCGGGCAAGAGGCTGGTCAAGCGCGTGACCAGTCCGGGTAATCTTTTCAGCATAAATGCTCCTTGATGATAGTTGCGTGTGATTTGTTCATGGAACCTCCCCCTCAGCGCGCCGGGCCAAACTCATTAAGCGGTAGCCGACGTGTACCACCGCGACGATGTCCAGCCCGAATGGAGAAAGCTTTCGGCGTAAACCCGCGACATGCACGCGAAGAGTCTCCCGATTGAATTCGGCGTCTCCCTCCCAGGCGAAGCCCCAGATCTCCTGCTTTGTGACCGGACGCTCCATCGCGCGAACCAGACGCGAAAGGATCAAAAATTCCTTTCGCGTCAGGTTGTATAGCGGCTTCCCGGCGCAGGTCACATAGAATTTGCCGTGCTCGACGCGGAGATAGCCGTCGTCATAGACGGCGTCTTCCTCGCGCGAGACGTTAAGCGATAAGCCTTCCGGTGTCCTTTTATCCCCCAGCATCACATTTTCTCCGGCCTGCTTCGCTTGCCCTGTCTACCGTCTGTCGGGTGATTGCAGATTGAAGCGAATCGGGCCGAGGCCTTGGCAGACACAAAACGGCCTTGACGCGCGATTGCGTTCAAGGGGTTGCGGCATCAATGTTGCGTAACGTTCGAGTGGTTCACGCAGAGAGCGGAATGTAGCAGTCACGAGTTAAAGGCGTGTAAAGCTGATATCAAAGGGGTGTAAACTCTTTAGTCGAAACCAATGGCGTAGCGCCTCGCGTATATACAGGCGGCGCGTTTTAGAGTTAAATCGCTCGCTTGCGCGCACGGGCGCCCCGCCGATACCCCAAACCTTACTTGATCTTCAGATCAGCTTAAGGCGTATTTAAGTAATCGCGCTTACTATTGTCGCGCTGCGGCCGCTCCCAGTCAGATACTTCGCCGAAGGCGCGAAATCACAGCGTCAGCAGCTCACATACGGCGCTGTATTGATAGTGTCCCCAATAAATACTGTATTGATAGTGTCCCCAATAAATTTGGTAGGGAAGCAAAGTGAAAAGCGTTTATCAGATAGCCGCCGGATTAGGCGCGCTGGCGACCTGGGTCGCCGCCGTCGAGGCCGTAGGATTGGTTGACCTGCTCAAAGGCGATGATTACATCACTGTCTTTGCGCCGAACGACGAGGCTTTTTCAAAAATGTCTCGCAATTCCGTTGACGAGTTGGCGTGCGATTTCGAGAAGTTCGCCGCCAACGTCCGCTATCACATCGCTCCGGGCAGGGTCACGTCAAACGAGCTATGGCAAATAGATTCTCTGCGCACGATGTTGAGAGACGATCTGCTCATCGACGCCAGGCGCGGGCTTCAGGTAAACAACGCGCGCATTGTGGAGCCTGACATCGAGTGCCGCAACGGCGTCATTCACATCATTGATTCAGTCTTGACTATCAGAAGACACAGTAAGGTGAGAGCCGGGCAGTTTGTCATAGAGCCGGAATATCTGAATGTGGTGGTTGGTGGTTAGTGGCTCGTGGTTAGTGGTCGTTGACTTGATCACCAACCAGCGGCCGCCAGGCGCCAACCACCGCTCTTAAAGACGATTTAGCGCAATCTTGACCACGAATTATTTCCCGCCTGACCCGAACGTTACATCGTTCGATTAGTCTTCAGCCTCACACCCGAAACAAACGCGGCGAAAAGGAGGAACGCTATGTCATCCGACCTGACGCGGCTGCGCGTCTACGAGCGGCGCGAGCATCAGCCGCCCTATACGAAATGCTTTCGCGCGGCCGTCTCGATGCATTGTCACACCAGTCATCAAAGAGTCAATGCTGGTCAGCGCGATTGGCGTGGCCGGCGGACTACTTATATCGCTGCTTGCGCGGCCGGCGCTCGCCGCATGGACGGGGCTGAAGATAGAAATCGAGATCGGCTATACGCTCTGCGCGGCGCTCGGCGGTTTGGCGAGCGGCTTGATCGGCGCGATCTATCCGGCGCTACGGGCAGCGGGACAGGACCCGGTAGAGGCCTTGAACTATAAATGAGACAGGGATTCGACCTGTCCAACCATTTCCTCAGAGTCGAGGACTTCGTTATCTCTCATTTTTTAGCGCCAAAAAGGCGTGAGCCGGAGCGCGCGATCACTGTCGTGAAGCGCCGCGCCCCGGCTCTTCAGGTATTTGAGTTAAATCCCAAAGTCATCATCAGCGTTTACTGCCGCCCTGCGCCTGTCCGCCGCCTTGTCCGCCGCCTGCCTTGCCGGCCTTGGAGGCGAATTGCTGCGGCTGTTGATCGAACTTCCGCTTGCACTCGTCAGAGCAGAAGTAGTAGTTCTGGCCTTGAAATTGGGACTTCGCGGTAGCCCTCTGGTCGTCTACCTGCATTCCACAAACAGGATCAGTTTGCATTGCCATGTTGTTTTCTCCTTTAGATGAAATGCCTGACGTAGCTTCAAGCGCGCCAGGCGAAATTGTGTGATTATTTGTCCCCGGCAGTCATGTCCGTGGCGTCACGGCCCGACTGTTACGGGATGATGACAAGTAGCCTCCAGCGGTTTGCGGTTATTGGATGCAAGCGCCATTGCTATCTATTTTCCGTTTCTCGCCTCGCGGCTCCACAGGATCTCTTTCCAAACCAGCCTCTCGGCCGCTTCGGCCGGCTCTTCCAATTCCTTCAGGAACGCGTCTCGCAGGCTCAGGCGCCGCTGCAATTCCGAGCCGACGTTCGCGTATCCGTATTGCCTGCCGTACGAAAGGAATAATTCATTGGTATCTTGAACCACCTCTTTAACCATTCGCGCGCGCGCCGGGTCGCTCAAAATGTGAACCGCATGCGCCATCTCATGTCCGAGCACTTCGGCGTAACGTTCTTCCTTGCTGAGTCCATGAAATGGGATAAAACCCTCCGCGGAGGCGGCCGGTCCGATGTAAGCTCGGTCAATAGTCTCCGGATAGAGCCTGATAATCGCCACGTGCCTCACTCCTTCGGGGTCGAGTCGTTCAATGTGAAAAACGCCGGCGGTGTTGGAAATTGCGCGTCCCATGCCGCGCATTTCGATGTAGATGACGTGGCCGCTCCGCTCGAGTTTTTCCCACAGACCTCGCAGCGTCGGGTGCAATGGCTGGCCTTCGATGTCTTTCGCAAAGACGATGCGCTTGATCGCCTCCCAACGCCGCAAATCTCTGCCACTGAGGCGATCCGTAATGATGTTCTTATCGGCCGCGCTGTTTGTGCGCGACGCGTCTTGCGCCCCGAGAGCGCCCCCCGCCAGACCGAACAGCATCATCAATGCAACTATCCCGGCGACGCGTTCAATCCAAACCGGCAAGCCCTACTCTCCATATGGGGAGTACAGATCAGTACGTGACTTACTCTCGTTATTCGGGATCGCCGGAGTGGGCAGCAAGGCTTATGCCCGTTAAAGGCGCACTGTCGTAAACTCTCTGCCCGATCTTTTCAATGAGCGCATCGGCTACGCGCCTATAAGCGCGATAACAACGTCGTTGATCAAAACTATTTCGCTCCAAGATCATATGTCCGAGCCTTTCAGTCGGTCGGTACGCTAGGGCGCACAATTAACGAAAACCTAATTGGGGCAGGGCTTTTATACATGTTTAATTAGCAAAGGGATTTAGGCCGAGCGCACATAGAGTTTGGCTCCTCACAATGGTTACGGCCCTCAGCTTGCCAGAGGGTTGTGTCTAAATTTTGACGTTGAATTTCGGGAGGCGGTCGTGATCAGGAGGCTCAAGTCAGGCAAATTTCGGCTCTACTCGCGCAAGAAAGACCCGAGGACCGGCAAGCGCCGGAACCTGGGCACATTCGATACGCGCGAGGCGGCCGAGAAACATGAGCGCGACGTACAATTTTTCAAGCGGCGCGGTTAGCGGCTGTGAAATGTGGCAGACTGAAATGTTGTTCGCAACTCTGTATCCTGAGGCTTGTCCCGCTAAAAGGAGGGAACGAATGAACGGAGATCCCGAAACAACTCCCCCAGAGCCGGATTACCCGGTTCCGCAACCTGAGCCGCCTGTCCAGCTCCCGCCCGATTACCCTGTGCCCAAACCGGGCGACCTGCCGGATTATCCCGTGCCGGAGCCTGAAAAGCCTCCGCCAGGGCCTGACGAGCCGTGGCTTTCAGCGACGCCCTTGGGCGGGTTAATAGAACGCGGATGACGCGGATACAATGGATCATCGCGGATAAGAACTAAAAGAGATCGGCGTGAATCCGCTATATCCGCGTCATCCAGTTCCATTGACCACGGGCGCCGAAATGCACAAAAAGGCGGCTCCGGACTTCCCAGAGCCGCCGATTCAGTCAAGGAGTGAAAGTGAAATTGGAGGCTTGAATTATGATTGCAATTCCTTGCCCGGCTTGAATCGAATGGTCTTGCCTTCAGGAATGGCCACTTGCGTGCCGGTGCGGGGATTGCGGCCTATGCCGCGCTTGCGCGGCTTAACCACGAAGACGCCGAACCCGCGAAGCTCGATGCGCTCGCCTCGTTTCATGGCCTCTTTCATGGCTTCGAAAAGAGCTTCGACGGCGACCTCGGCTTTCATTTTCGGAACGCCGGTTTTTTCCGCGACGTTGTTAATGATGTCAAGTTTGATCACAAATCCCCCTGCGCTGCAAAGCGTCTATTAGATATTAGGTCTTTTTGTATTTGATTATGTTTGCAAAAAAGCAGGGCGAATTATAAAAACGGCCTCCATGAGTGTCAAGCTCGCAATTCGGAAACTTCGCTGCGGGAAGCTTGATAGTGGTTGAGCTGTCGCGCAGGAGAAGTGAGAACTGAGGCTGGAGGCGTGACAGGGCGATGAATGTCGCGGATATTTCAAACTCTTATTAGCCGCCCTGAAACAGCCGATTCATAAAGCGCGATCACGACCTCCAACGACTTCCTTCCCTCGCTCCCATCGATCATCGGCGCGCGGTCTTCGATCACCGCCCTCATCATGTCTTCGATCTGGCGTCGGTGGCCTTCGTTTGAAATCGCAGCCGGGTCGGCTGAGCCGTCTGTGATCTGCTCGCCGCCGCCGGCCTCTGCGGGCTCTCCGTCAATCGCCCAACAACTGATCGCGTCGCCGTCCAAAATTATTGTGCCGCGCTCGCCGGAGATTTCCAGGCGGCGTTTGAAGCCCGGCTTCGCCGAGGTCGCGGCTTCGATCACGCCGAGCGCGCCATTCCGAAATCGCAGGCTCGCGACCAGTGTGTCTTCGCCCTCGATCTGCGGGTAGCGCAGCGCGGCTTTCATCGCGAACGCGGCCTCAACCGGCCCCATCGTCCATCGCAGCAAGTCAACGGTGTGGATCGCCTGGTTGATCAACGCGCCGCCGCCGTCCATCGCCGTCGTGCCATGCCATGAGCCGGCGTAATATTCAGGCGCGCGGTACCACTTCACGTAAGCGTCGCCTATCATCAGCCGCCCCAACCGCCCTTCGTCAATCGCGCGTTTGATCCTTTGCGCGGAGGGCAGAAAGCGCGATTGAAAGATCACGCCGAGTTTGACGCCGCCGCGGTCACAGGCTTCGATCAACGCGTCGGCTTTTTCGAGAGTGGTTTCAATCGGCTTTTCAACCAGGACGTGTTTGCCCGCTCGCGCGGCGGCTATGCCCTGTTCCGCGTGCAACCCGCTAGGCGTGCAGACGTTGACGATGCGCAATCCAGGATGACCGAGGAAGCGGTCGTAATCGGTATAGCCGGCCGCGCCGAACTTCGCGGCGAATTCGGCCACGCGCCTTTCGTCGCGGGCGTACACGGCGAGCAGACGCGCGCCCGGAATCGAGGCGATGGCCTCGGCCTGAACCTTGCTGATCATTCCGCAACCGGCGACGCCGAATCCGATCTCTGTCGTCATTTTTTTCCTTCCTCAAGAGTTCTGGGTTTGAGATTTGAGAACCGAGATTGCACAATCACGACGAGTAATCACACAAACGGAGAACAATATGCCGATCACCGTCACCGGCTTTCATCACGCCGGATTTCTAGTCACCGACGTCGAACGCGCTGCCTGCTTTTACGAGGAAACGCTGGGATTGAAAGCCCTGCCGCGTCCCGATCTGGGTTTCCCCGGACGCTGGTACGATTTGGGCGCCGGGCAGCAGCTTCATCTGATGAGCGTCGCCGACATGCCCGGCCACGCCGACCCGCCGCGCCACGACCGCCACATCGCGCTCAGCGTTCCCGACGTTCAGGCGACCGAACGAGAACTGCGCGAGATGGGCGTCATGATCAGTTACGGCAGCGGGCGCGCTGGCAGTCCGCAACTCTTCGTCCGCGACCCTGACGGCAACACGATCGAACTGCGCCCAGTATAAATCTAAAGAGCCACAGAGCCACCGCAGACGGAGAGAAAAAGAGAGAGGGACGAAGAGACCGCATCGTCGCTTTTCCCTTCTGTCTCAGTGCCTGCGGTGTCTGCGGTGGCTTAGCCCCGGACTTTGTATTCGGGAAAAGCTGTAGGCTATACTCCGCGCGCCGCGATCGGCGGCGCCGGATTCATCGCTGAAACAATCACCTGAACAGATAGAGACCCATTCTCGCGCGACCTTGCAGTCACGCGATTAGGCCGCATATGTCTAATTACAAACGCATCGCTTCACTTAAAACCGCCGACGGTTTCGCGAACTACGTCGAGACGGTCGGGGTCAGTCTCCAATTCGACCGCGAGCTTGAACACGGGCCGGATTCGCCTTTGGGCCGGCCTTATCAACTCGACGGCTTCAAGATCGGCAATCGCTTCTGCATCCTGCCGATGGAAGGCTGGGACGGGACGGAAGACGGCAAGCCGTCAGAGTTGACCGTCCGCCGCTGGAAAAATTTCGGCGAGAGCGGGGCGAAATTGATCTGGGGCGGCGAAGCGGTGGCCGTCAGACAAGACGGGCGCGCGAACCCCAACCAGTTGATGTCCTCGGACGGCACGACGGCCGATCTCGAAAATCTGCGAAAGGTTCTGATCACGGCGCACGAAGAGAGATCCGGGTCGAGCGATGACCTGCTCGTCGGGTTACAGCTCACGCACTCGGGACGCTTCGCGCGGCCTAACGACAAAAAGATGCTGGAACCGCGCATCCTTTATCACCACCCGATCCTGGACCGCAAATTCAACATCCAGCCCGAGTTTCCCTGTCTGACCGACTCGGAGATCGATGATCTGATCGGCGATTTCGTGAAGGCCGCGGCGCGCGCCGAGGCCGCCGGCTTCGCCTTCGTCGACTTGAAGCACTGCCACGGCTATCTGGGCCACGAATTTCTGAGCGCCACCACGCGCGAGGGCCGATACGGCGGCCCGTTTGAAAACCGCACTCGATTTTTGCGTGAGATTGTGGCCGGCGTGCGCCGCGACGCGCCGGGCCTGATGATCGGCGTGCGGTTGAGCGCTTTCGATTTCCTGCCGTTCAAGATGGGCGACGACAGGCTCGGCGTCCCAGAAGGTCACGAAGGCTTTTATCCGCATGCGTTCGGCGGCGACGCCGAAGACCCGCTGAAGGTCAATCTGGCCGAGACGTTTCAATTCTTCGACCTGCTTGACGAGTTGAAGATCAAACTTGTTTGCGTCTCGGCTGGCAGCCCCTATTACAACCCGCACATTCAGCGCCCCGCGCTCTTCCCGCCGTCGGACGGCTACGAACCGCCGGAAGACCCGCTCGCCGGCGTCGCGCGCCAGATCGAAGTCACCGGCGAATTGAAGGCGCGCTATCCGCAGATGTGCGTCGTCGGATCGGGCTTCACCTATTTACAGGATTGGCTCCCGAACGTCGGACAGTATTACGTCCGCGCCGGGAAAGTAGATTTCGTTGGTTTGGGGCGGATGGTCCTGGCCTACCACGATCTGCCGCTGGACGTAATCAAAGGGGCCCGGCTCCAAACGAAGCGGCTGTGCCGCACGTTCAGCGACTGCACCACCGGGCCGCGCAACGGACTGGTCTCGGGCTGTTACCCGCTCGACCCCTTTTACAAAGAACACCCGCAAGCGGAACAGCTCAAAGTTTTGAAACAGCAATTGAAGTAGAAGCCAAAGAGGTCGCGGCCGATGGGAGAAAACATAATTCTCGAAAAATCTTACAAGTTCGCACTGCGCATAGTGAAATTGTACAAGTTCCTGACCGAAGTCAGGAAAGAGTTCGTTATCAGCAAGCGGTTGCTGGCGGACGGAACCGACCTCGGAGCGCACGTCAAAGCCTCGCAGGAGGCCGAAGGTAAAGGCGGCTTCATTCACGAAATGAGCGCTGCGCTGCAAAAAAGCTCTAGGGTCGAATTCTGGTTGCAACTCTTACACGACGGCGAATTCATGGATGATAAAGCGTTCGATTCAATGAACTCCGACAATCAGGAACTGTTCAGTCTGCTGACCAAAATCGTCAAAACATCGAGAGGTCATCAGTAACCGAACATCCGTATTCTCAATTCTCGATTTTCAACTCTCCATTTTCGGGCAGGGACAGACTGCCAAAGAATGGAGAATTGAAAATCGAGAATTGAGAATGGCGCCTCCGGAAAAAAAATCTTCGCCCTCCAAACAAAATGCGACCGTCGAGGCATCTTTAATAGAGAGCGGCCTCGCTTGAACTTTAATCTCTAATCCGGAACGAGAAAGCTTTGGACGACAGGCATGCCATTGAGAATTTCCTGCTGACGGGCGCGGAAGAGGACTTCTGCGCGCTGTTCGAGGCCGTCTATCCGCGTGTGCGGCGCTACTTTCTGCTGCGTGGAATGGAAGTGGGCGAGGCGGAAGAACTGGCGCAGGACGTGATGGTCATCGTCTATCAGCGCGCCGGCGAGGTGCGAGAGAAGGAGTTCTTCAACGGGTGGCTGTTCAAAGTGGCGAAAAACGAGTTGGCGCGCTTCTGGCGGCGGCGGCAGACGCGCAAACGCGTCGCCGAGATGGAGCCGCTCGACGATGAACTGGCGGAAATGTTGATGACTGAGATGGAAGTGGCCGGGTCGTCGGATTTCGTCGAATGGGTGAGTTATCTCGACCCGGCGGAGCGCGACATCATCATTCTCCGGTTCGTCGAAGAACTCAGTTACGAAGAGCTGGCCGTGGCGCTCGCCATTCCGATCGGCACGGTCAAATGGCGGCTCTTCAACGCCAAGAAGAAGCTCGCCCCGATTATCAAAGCTTCGCTGCCCGCGGCGGCGCGGCGATTCAACTAGCCTGGGATGCGATATGACGCACTTATTTTCCGAAGAAGAGTGGACCGATTACATCGAAGGGCGGATTGACGACGAAAGTCGCGACCGCATCGAGGCGCACCTCATCGGTTGTCTGAGCTGTTGGGAGTTTAACGAGCGCATGGCGACTGCGACTCGGGCGCTGGTCGCGAGCGGAGCGGGGATGCGCGCCGCCTTCGCTCTCCAGGACCGTCGGTTGAACGCCGGGTTGCGCGCCGTCTTCGCTAAAATCAACGAGGCGGAGGCGGCGAAGCGGGAACGGCCTCTCCGCGCGATTCAGCAAAGACTGGACGCGCTGGCGGCGGTGATGGCTCCGATGTGCGGATCGCAAACGGCGACCAAGGCTCTGCGCGCGGCCGCGCAAGTTTCGCCCGCCCGCTCGCTCGAACGCGTAACCGAAGACAACTGGCCGTCGTTTCTGACGAGTTTGAAAACGATCGCAGCCGTGATGTGCGGCGAAACCGGCGCGCGGCTGGTTTGGGAGAGAGGACAGTCTTGATTGCGGATCGCGGATTGCGGATTGCGGATTTTTCTCAATTCCGCAATCCGCAA
>DATEMG010000116.1:0-9214 GCA_035275805.1 Blastocatellia bacterium | reverse complement strand
ATCGTTGCAGGAATTCCGAGAGTGCCGACAAGGGCGCCCCAGGTTCGCGTCCCCACCAGTGGCCCAATTTTCCGCAGGCGGAAGTAATAAGGCAACGCGTCCCCGCCCGAGCCGGCCGACTCGTTGATGATCATCACTTTGGGGCCGTAGATTCCGGCAATCGGCGAGGTCGAGGGCTGGCCGTCACGCATGGCGAAATAGCCCATGAGCTTCCGATCCAATTCGTTCACGATGTAATCCGCCACCATTCCGCCCTGGTTGTAGCGCTCGTCAATGATCGCGCCTTCTTTGTTCTGCTGCGCGTAATAGTATCGAGTGAAGGATGTATAGCCGGGCCCCGCGGTGTTAGGCAACCACACATACGCCAAACGTCCGCCGGAGAGCTTGTCCACCAGGCGGCGGTTCTCCTCGATCCACGCTCGCGTTCGTAGCGAGTTTTCGCTCGTTACTGGAACCACGGTCACGAGTCGTGATCCTTCCAGCGAGGGCGTCTTGTTAACCCGGATCATTGTCTGCCTCCCTGCCGTTCCCTCGAAGAGGCTGTAAAGATTGGTCGGCGGCGCGAGCGATCTGCCGTTGACTTCAAGCAGATAGTCTCCTTCGGACACCTGAATCCCCGGCGCGCTGAGCGGCGCTCGCAAGTCGGGGTTCCAGTTCTCGCCGGTGTAGATGCGACTGATGCGATAACGCCCGTTGTCTACCGCGAAGTCCGCCCCTAACAGGCCGACTGAAACAGGCTCTTCAGTGGGCTCGTCGCCGCTGCCGGTCAGATACGAATGCCCCACCGTCAGTTCGCCGCCGACCGTGGCGATGAGATAGCCCAGGTCAGCTCTGTGGCCCACATAGGCCAGGAGAGGCCGATACTTCTCATAGATTGCTTGCCAATCGGCGCCGTGCATCTTTGCGTCGTAGAAATATTCGCGCTGAATCCGCCAGGTCTCACGATAAATCTGCGCCCACTCGGCGCGTGGATCAGCCTGCGTCTCGATCTGCGCCACGTTGATTGCGCCGTCGCCCACCTTGGCGGGGCGGTCTGTCGCAACGATTCCCCAGCGATTTCCGCCGGCCTGATAAAGCAGCTTCTTCCTGTCCCCCGAGAGCGTGTAAGAGCGGATGCCTTCGAGGAAGGGCGCGGCCGCGCGCTCCTTGAATTGGTACCGCTGCAAGCGCAGAGACGCGGGTCCGCCGCCCGGCGTGATCGGTTCCATATAAAAGATCGTCCCCGCCGCGCCGGCGGCGAGGCTGCTGTAATCGCCGGCAGGAACATTGACGGCCAGGATTCGCTGTCCGATTCCGTCGAAGTCAATGCGAACGGCGACGGCCTTCGACGCGTCCGGTACTGGCCGCGTCGCGGATTCGCCGCGTGATTCGTCGCGAGGCGCTGCGCGCGGCTCGTCGCCGGTCTCCGGCAGGAGCGGTGACGGATCACTCGCGCTGAGCACTGCCAGATAGATTGCGCGGCGCACGGGACGGTCGACGGAACTCATCTCCAGCCAGCCGGTTCTCGGCCCGTAGTCCGTGCTCGCCAGGAAATAAAGATACTTCCCTCCCGCGTCGAACGCCGGCGAGATCGCATCCGCCAGCCCGTCGCTGAGTTGATAGGTTTTCTTCTCCGCCAGCGAATAAACGAAGACCGCCCGCAGGTGGCTGGTCAAGCTCTTCGAATAGGCGATCCACCGCGAGTCCGGCGACCATGTCGCGTCGAATTCGCGTCCAGGATCAGCGTAGGTGTCGGTGTCGATCTTCGCCGCCTTCCCGGTCGCGACATCGAGCGTCCAGAGATTCAGGTGATTATCCTGGAGCAGTATCTGGGTCCCGTCCGGCGACCAGGCGGGCGCGGAGAAGTATGCCGTGGACGGCAGCGGGATCGCCCGAGGTTTTGTGACGCCGGTCGGCTCGCCAATCATAAGTTGGTACTCTCCGCTCGCGTCCGAGAGCCACGCGAGTTGCGCGCCGTCGGGCGACCACACCGGGCTGCGGTCGTGCGCGCCGGGGCTCTGCGTAAGGTTGCGGTAGTCGCCCTTCTCCGCCGGAACTGTGAAGATCTCGCCCCGCGCTTCGAATGCGGCGCGAACACCAGTGGGCGAAAGCTCCGCGCTCCGGATCATTCCGGCCACCTTCTTGAACTGCGGCCGCGCCCAGGCGAGGTCGCCGGTCACTTCAATGTTGAGCCTGCGCGCCTGCCCCGTCTTGGTATCAACCAGGTGGATGTAACCGGCCTGTTCATAGACGATCGCGTCAGGCCCAGCCGACGCGTTCATGATGTCGAAGTCGTCGTGATTGGTGAGTTGCGTGACTTTTTTCGTGGCGCCGCGGTAGGCGAAGAGGTTGACCGTGTGATTGCGGTCCGAGAGGAAGTAGACGGTGTCGCTAACCCACATCGGATGGGTGTCGTTGCTGTTATTCCATGGGAGCTTTTCGACGGAGTAGTCGGCCAGCGTCATGATCCGAATCGGGTGTGTACGACCGCCCCGGTAATGCCTCCACTGACTGGTCTCGTACCATTCCGGAATGAACGCGGTCGAGATCTCCTCGTATGCCAACCGTCGACCATCAGGAGAGTAAACGCCGGTGAACGCTCGAGGCATCGGCAGCGACTCCGGAAGCCCGCCTTCCATCCCCGTCGTCCAGAGTCGGAAGTACGCCTGTTGGGGAGCGCTGGCGCGGGCCGAGGCGAAGACCACGCGTCGGCCATCGGGAGTCCAGCCGCGGACGCGGTCCACGCCCGGATGATAGGTCAATCGCCTGGGGTCGCCGCCCGCAGCCGGCGCGACATACACGTCGGTGTTCCCCGCGACCGTGGCCGTGAAGGCGATCTGAGAACCGTCGGGAGAGAAGTAAGGATCAATCTCGACGCCGGGCGTGGCGGTGAGCCGACGCGCCTGCCCGCCGCTTCGCGAAACGACCCACAAATCACCTGCGTATTCGAAGGCCACGGAATCGCGGCTCACTGTCGGATGACGGAGCAGTCGCGTCCCTTGCGCGGTCGCGGCGCCGAATATAAAGAGACACAGCAAAAGGGCAAAAAACTGTTGTCGTTTGTTCATAGATTTGTAGAAATGCAGTTTCAACGGGAACTGGATGATCCGCGAGATGTGTGACGGGTTTTAGTCTGTCCGTAAGCCGGGACAGACTATATTGCTTTTCAATTGCGTATACGGGTCAGCTAATACATTAACAGTTGCAATGAGTCAAGAGATGAGGCAACAAATATTGCGCTGCCCGCCCGGAGGCCGCGCATCGCCAATTGCGAACGAATTCTACGGGGGCGGCTCCGATCGCTCACTTCACATAGCCCGCGCGGGGCGCCTGCTGTTAGAATCATGTCCGCGAAAGACCTTCCCGAAACTCTATTGACATCAGGAGGTGGTTATGAACTTGCCGACCTCGAGAAGAGATTTTCTGAAATCCGCTGCAACGACCGGCGCGTCGATGGGAATAGGCGATCTGTCATTTTTATCGCGACTGCCCGGAGTCTCGCGCGCGGAGGCCCGGTTGGATGACAAGTCCGTCAGGTTCCATCCGGAGATCGAACCGCTCGTGCGGCTGCTGGAAGAGACTCCGCGCGCAGCGTTGCTGGAGGAAGTGGCCGCGCGGATCAAGCGGGGGTTGAGTTATCGGGAATTGCTGGCGTCCTTGTTGCTGGCCGGTGTGCGTAATGTTCAGCCTCGGCCGGTCGGCTTCAAATTTCACGCCGTGTTGGTGGTCAATTCCGCGCACCTGGCCAGCCTCGCCTCGCCGGATTCCGATCGTTGGCTCCCGATCTTCTGGGCTTTGGATTATTTCAAGGATTCGCAGGCCCGCGATGTTAGTGAGGGCGATTGGACGATGGGGCCTGTAAATGAATCGACCATCCCGGGGGCGCCGAAGGCCAGGCAAGCCTTCATCGAATCCATGAACAACTGGGACGAAGCGGCGGCCGACGCGGCTGTCGCAAGCCTGGTTCGTACAGCCGACGAGCGGGAAATCTTCGAGATCTTTTGCCGTTTCGGCGCACGCGACTTCCGCGACATCGGCCACAAGGCCATCTACGTGGCAAACGGTTGGCGTACGTTGCAACACATCGGGCGCCGCCATGCCGAACCGGTCTTGCGTTCTCTGGCGTACGCCTTGCTCTATCACGAAGGCGATAATCCGGCCAAACGAGACGCCGCGCCTGACCGCCCCTGGCGACGCAATCTGGGACTGGCTGCGAAGATTCGCGGCGAATGGCGGCAGGGCAAACCCAGCGCGGAAGCCGTCGCCGAAATGTTGGCGGTCTTGCGCGAAGCCTCCGACGAAGAGGCATGCGATAAGGTTGTCGGCCAACTCAATCGAGGCGTCGCCCCCCAATCTGTCTGGGACGCCTTTTTCCTCGGCGCCGGAGAATTGCTGATGCGGCAACCGGGGATCGTGTCATTGCATGCGGTTACATCGACCAACGCGCTCCATTACGCGTATCAGAACAGCGCCGACGACGAAACCCGTAAGCTCTTGCTGCTGCAAACCGCAGCCTTCCTCACGCTTTTTCGCGGCAATGGGGGAGGCGGAAAAGGCGTCAAGATTGACCTGCTCGAACCGCTGCCTCTCAATACGAAGGGCGCGCGCGCCGTCGAAGAGATTTTCGCCGAAGTGAGCGGCGACAGGATGGCTGCGGCGCGCAAAATGTCGGCTTATCTCAAAGAGAACCCGCAGCCGGAGAAGCTGATCGACGCCGCGCGTCGTTTGATATTCCTCAAAGGGAATAACTCGCACGATTACAAATTCAGCTCAGCCGTTCTGGAAGATTACTATCACGTCTCTCCGGCTTGGCGAAACCGTTACCTGGCCGCCAGCGTCTTCAATTTGCGCGGCTCCGGCGGGCCGGACAACGAATTGGTCAAACGAACGCGCGCTGCGCTACAAGCCTGAAATCTGTGGAGCCTTCATGTGGCGTTGCGACGCCCTGAAATAATGAAAATCGCGGCGAGAGGGTAGGGCAAACTTCCTGGGAGCGCAGGCATCCTTGCCTGCCAGGGTTCCGGCAATGACCGACTGGCCTAAGCAAGCAGGCAAGGATGGGCGGCGCTCCCAGGAAGTTTGCTCTGACTCCTTCAGCGCCGTCTTTGGGAAAACCAGGCAAACTGCCAGTTTGCCCTACCATTTCGAGGAGGTCACGATGAAGACCCGACGTCTATTTATCGTCACGGTTATGTTCTTTCTCTGCGGGGCAGCGGTAGCCCAACCGAAGCCGCGCCAACTCGACAAAGAGACATTTATGGACATGGAATCCGTCGGCAATCCTGAAATTTCGCCCGACGGCAGACAGATCATTTTCACCCGCACGTGGGTCGACAAGGTCAAAGACCAGTATCGCAGCAACCTCTGGATAGTTGACGTCGACGGCTCGCGCGTGCGCGAGTTGACTTCAGGCGCGCGCAACGACTCTTCGCCGGTCTGGTCGCCCGACGGCAAGCGCGTCGCGTTTCTTTCGGACCGCGACGGGACGAATCAGTTGCACGTGATGTGGCTCGACACGCGCGAAATCGCGCAGCTCACCCATCTGGAACAGGCGCCGAACGGCATCAAATGGTCGCCCGACGGAAAGCAGATAGCGTTCACCTCCTTCGTCCCCGACAACGACCCGATCCTCCCAATCAAATTGCCCGAACGCCCGCGCGGCGCCGAATGGGCCAGACCCGCAGTGGTCGTCGACCGCCTGTCGTGGGCCGCCGACGGCCGCGGCCCCGTGCCCAGAGGGCATACCCACGTCTTAGTCATTGACGCTACGCTCGGCGGCACGCCGCGCCAGGTCACCAGTGGCAAGTACAATCACGGCGGAGGCCAGGGCGGTTTCGATTGGTCGGCCGACGGCAAGACCATCTACGTCTCTGGAACCCGCAAATCTGAGGCCGAATACCTGCGCAACGACAGCGAGATTTACGCCGTCGACCTTGCGTCGCTTGAGGTCAAGCCGCTCACGGATCGCAAAGGGCCTGACGGAAACCCGGTCGTCTCGTCCGACGGTAAATACATCGCCTATACCGGCTATGACGACCAGATGTACACAAACCATGTTTCGAGCCTCTACCTGATGGACAAAAGCGGCGGAGGCAAGCGCGTATTGGCGGGCAATCTGATGAGCTCGCCGCAAAACCTGGTTTGGGCCGCGGACAATTCCGGCGTCTATTTCAGCGTTGAAGAGAAAGGATCGTCGCACGTATATTTCGCGCCGGCTAACGGCGCGGCGCGCCAGGTAACCAACGGCGTCCACGTCCTCAATGGCTTTTCACTGGCGAACAACGGCCAGGCGGCGGCCATTCGCACCAGCGCGCAGGAGCCGGGAGCGCTCGTGACTTTCAACCTGAAGGACGCGGCGAAGATGACGGAACTGGTTGATGTGAACGCCGACGTCCTGGCCAACGTCAAACTCGGCGACGCCGAAGAACTCTGGTATACGTCCAAGGACGGGTGGAAGGTTCAGGGCTGGCTGATCAAACCCGCCAAGTTCGAGACGGGCAAGAAATATCCGATGGTCCTGTGGATTCACGGTGGGCCGTGGTCGATGTATTCCGTCGCCTGGAACTGGGCCTTCCAGAACTTCGCGGCCAACGGCTACGCTGTGCTCTACACCAACCCGCGCGGCTCGACCGGCTACGGCCAGGACTTTGTCAACGGCATTCAATACTCGTATCCGGGCAAGGATTACGACGACCTGATGGCCGGAGTCGACGCCGCCCTGGCGAAGGGCTTCATTGACGAAAAGAACCTCTTCGTCTGCGGAGGCAGCGGTGGGGGCGTGTTGACCGCGTGGATCGTCGGCCATACCGACCGCTTCACCGCCGCCGTCTCGATGCGCCCCGTGATCAATTGGCATTCCTTCGTCGGCACTACGGACGGCGCGAGCTGGTACTATCAATTTCAGAAGCGCCCCTGGGAAGACCCGATGGAATTCGCCGCGCGCTCGCCGCTCAATTACGTGGCCAACGTCAAGACGCCCACGATGGTCATGACCGGCGAAGCCGACCTGCGCACGCCGATGGGCCAGAGCGAAGAGTATTACCGCGCGCTGAAGATGCTCAAGAAAGAGACGCTGCTCGTGCGGATGCCGGACGAATTCCACGGCTGGCGTCGGCCCTCGCACCAATTGGCGCAACAGCTCTATCTTATGGCGTGGTTCGAGAAACACATGGGCAAAGATGCGGCGAACGCCAAGGTGGCCGACAACTGAGGTGGTCGAAGATGGAAGGTGGAGGATAGAGGATCGAAGATGGAAGATCGCACTGAATATAGTTGTTCGATCCTCCATCCTCCATCCTCCATCCTCTATCCTCTATCCTCCACCCTCTATCCTCTATCGGAATATCGGACATATGGCTGCAATAGAAATCACGATCCGTCCGTTGAGAGAGAGCGACGTGCCTGATGCGGACCGCATCTATCGCCTGGCCTTTGGCTCGTTTATTGGTCTGCCTGACCCGATGACTTTCGCGGGCGACACTGAATATGTGCGAACAAGGTGGCTGGCAGATCCGGCGTCGGCCTTGGGCGCTGAATCCGTGGGCGCCCTGATCGGATCGAACTTTTTGACCAACTGGGGCAGCGTCGGGTTCTTCGGACCTCTGACAATACGCCCGGACTTCTGGGGCAAAGGCGTGGCGAGTCGATTGTTGGGACCCACGATGGACATCTTTGCCGAGTGGGGGACGAAACTCGCAGGGCTTTACACCTTTGCTCAAAGCGCAAAACATGTTCACCTCTACCAGAAGTTCGGTTTTTGGCCGCAATTTCTCACGGCGATTATGACGAAGCCTATAGATCAAACCCTCACGGCCTCGTCCTGGAGCGGGTTTTCAGAAATGGCCGGGCAGGAAAGGGACGGCTGCTTGAAAGCTTGCGCCGAATTGACATGCGCGATTTATGAAGGATTGAATGTCGAGCGCGAGATTCGCGCGGTCGCTGAGCAGAAGCTTGGGGAAACAGTTATGGTTTGGGACGGCTCGCGATTGGCCGGCTTCGCTGTCTGTCATTGCGGCGCAGGTACCGAAGCCGGAAGCGGCGCGCTATACATCAAATTCGGCGCGTCGCGGCCGGGCCTCGCCGGAGAACAAAATTTCTGGCGCCTTCTGGAGGCGTGCGAAGCTTTTGCCGCTTCACGGGGGCTGGAAAAACTAGTCGCGGGAGTAAGCACGGCGCGCGTCGCGGCCTATCGCAGTATGCTTGCGCGCGGATTCCGGTCTTTCACTCAAGGCGTGGCGATGCTGCGATCGGAAGATCAAGGGTATAACCGCCCCGACGTTTACATCATAGACGATTGGCGCTGATTTGATAGAGGTTTAAAAATGACACTGAGAATTATCGCGTTTGGCGCGCACCCCGACGATTGTGAGTTGAAGGCCGCCGGCGTGGCTGCGAAATGGGCCGCGCAAGGACATAAGGTCAAGTTCGTGGCGACTACCAACGGCGACGTAGGCCATTTCGCGATGGCCGGGGGGCCGCTGGCGCTCAGGCGAACGGCGGAAGTCAAAAGATGCGCCGAGCTGCTCGGCATCGAGACGCAGGTGTTGGACATTCACGACGGCGAGTTGCTGCCGACGATTGAAAATCGTAGGACTATCGCCCGCCTGATACGCGAGTGGCAGGCCGACATCGTGCTCGGCCCCAGGCCTTACGATTATCACCCCGATCACCGCTACACGGGCGTGTTGATGGAAGACGCCGCAGTGTTGGTAGCCGCGCCGTTCTTCGTGACCGACACGCCGCCATGCCCGCGTAACCCGATCATTCTTTATTACTCCGACAATTTCAAAAAGCCATGTCCGTTTGACCCTTCGATCATCGTCGGCATTGACGACGTGATTGACATGAAGCGCGCCTGCATCGAAGCGATGCCGTCCCAGTTCGCCGACAAAGATTCATGGATGGGTCGATATCTGCCGGGCGTGCCCGAAGATGACGAAGCGAGGAAGAACTTCATCCGAGACTGGCTGATCGACAGAGACGCCGCCGTGGCGAATGATTACCGCGATTTGCTCCTTCGGCGTTATGGCGACGATCGAGGCCTTCGAATCAGGCACGCTGAGGCTTTCGAGCTTTGCCAGTACGGCTCCCAACCTACGTCGGCAGAATTGAACGAATTGTTCCCGATGTAGTTTGGGGAACCATTATGGGACCGCTGTTTTAAGTGTCTGGGCGTGGGTTGTATATTCGCGCTCAAAGAAAAGCAATGAGTCAGTACCGCGAGTGGTAGCGAGCG
>DATEMG010000115.1:0-5203 GCA_035275805.1 Blastocatellia bacterium | reverse complement strand
TCCTGATTCTTCAAATCTTCGATCGTACCGCTGATCAAATAGCGGTCCGACGCGTGCATCGTGACGACGCGGGTTTTGACGGCGGCCAACACTTCCAGCGGGTCTTCGCCGCAGATGATCGCGTTCGACGGGTCGAAATTCACCCCGAACCACGGCGAGTCAATTTGATTGATGACTTCGAGGAAGACGTCCAGTCGCTGCGCGAATTCGGGATATTTCCAGTAGCCGTCCTTGTAATGATTCTCCATGTTCAAAACGACTCCGCGTTCCGCGGCATGGGGAATCACCTCTTTTATGCATTCGACCGTGTATCGCACGCCGTCTTCGCGCGACACGTCTTCGCGCCGCTGGCCCGACAACACGCGGCAATATCGCCCGCCGAGCCGCGCCGTCAGATCGATCCAGAATTTCTCTTTCTCGATCTCTTCCGCGCGCGCCGCCGCGCCGCGCTGCGTAAAATCGGGCGAGCAGCACATCATCGGAATTTCCAGCCCCTTCGCTTCCGCATGCCGCTTCACTTCCGCCACATACACCGGTTCGAAACTGGCGAAGAAGCCCGGATACATCTCGACGCCGTCCACGCCTAGCGTCGCGGCCAGGTCAATCCAGTCGAAAAGCGTCATCGCGCGCGTGACGCAGAGGTCGTCCATGTAGCATTTCGGGAAAGCGCTTAGTTTAGGCATACTCACTTGTCACTCAAATCCGCCTTGTTGCTGCGATAAGGTTGATAATTGCGTCCCCAATCCACGCCGATCACCTCCAGCGAGATTCGGTCGCCGTCCACTTGTACCAACACGTAATGATAAGCGCCGTCGCCGGGCTCATAGGGCGGCTTGGCGATGCGGTCAAGCGTGACCTTCTGGCTGTCGTTGTCCTTGATGTACTGGCGCGTGTCGGGGTCGCCTGCGTAAGCGTAAAGCGGCGCGCCGCCTCCTCCCGTGAGGACGTGATCGAGCCGGTGTTTGCCTGCCTCGTCTTCGTATCGCTCGACCCAATGCTCGAAGAAATGATCGTGGCCCGCGAAGAAGATTCTGACGCGATGTTTGCGGAAGAGCGGCATATATCTCTGCCGGATGATCGCGGTCGCCGGCTCGACCCTCGCCCCGCCGTGCGGCCCCGAAGAGAAGGCCGGATGATGACTGTAAACGATCACGTGGCGGTAGCGGAGGCGGTCAAGCCCTTCGAGTTGCGCTTTGATCCACTCGAACTGCTTCTCGTCGCCCGCGATGTTCGAATCGAACGCAATGAAGAAGGCGTTGCCATAGCCGAACGAGAAGACCGGATAGCCCGCCAACCTCCGCGGCGATCCTTCGGGCGGGATCAACTCGGCGTTGGCCGAAAAGAAATTTTTCAACCCCGGCTGCCGGCGGGCGTCGTCATGCGTCGCGGCGCTCGACACGTCATGATTGCCCGGCGCGAGGAAATAATGTACGCCGCCCTCCTGCGTCAAGCGGTTGATCAAATCGACGTAACTCGCGTTCCACTGCCGCCCGATCGCGCCGTTGGCCACTCCGTCCCCGGTTTGAATCGCGAAGCGAACCGGGAAGGGCGTCTTTTCGAGCCTTTTGATTGCGGCGACCGCGGAGTTGACGACCAGCGAGTGTTCGTATTGAAGCTCGAAGCCGTCGCGCCGCCCGCGCGTGTCTCCGTATGCGATGAAGGAGAAACGATTGACGCCGGCAGAATCTTTTTCGGCCGGCAGTGGCGCGCGCGGCGCTTTGATAGCGCGAACCGGCTCGTTGATCGCTTCCGGCGGTAGCGCGGTTTGCTGTTGGACGGCCGGTTGCTGAGGTTGTGGTTGTTGCGCGGATTGCGCTTGCGGATTTCGCCCGGACGCAAGCGCGAATATACAGAGCAGCGCAGGGGCAGACGCTAGAAATAGTCTGAACATATGCTTTGCCTATTGGTTATTTTGTACGATGGATTTGCGAGACCGCCCGTGCGGCCTTTCCTGGGTTATCGCGTTTATTTCAAAGCTTCATCATGTTTATCAGGGTGATTATAAGAGGACCGTTTCTCGCTGCAGTGTTAATTTCTTGTTCAAACTTCCGGCGCCGATCACTCCGTCTCCTCGCTTGGATTAGGTCGGTTGCAATACGGTCTTCACGTAATTTCCATTGCTCATCCCGTCGAAACAATCCCGCCAATCCTCCAATCCCGCCACGCGGCTGATGATCGGGTTCAGATTGATTTGCCCCGAAGCCAGCATCGAAACGACCATCTCCCAATTCTGAAAAGTGTGGCTGAAGCTGCCCCGGAGCGTGACGGCTTTCTGCACCAGCGGGTCGAGCGAGAAGCCTAGGGGCTGCGGTCCCCATCCGACCTTCGTGATCTGACCGCCTGGACGCACGATGTCGAGCGCGGTCTTCAACGCCGCCGAAGCCCCTGCCGCGTCAATCACCAGATGCGCTCCGAGTCCGTCGCCGACGCCGTGGACAAAATCCTTCAGGTCGACATCTTGCAGATTGATCGCGTGGGCGCTCCCGAGTTCTTTGGCCGCTTCAAGCCGCGACGCGTCCTGCTCCATCCCGGCGACGATCAACGTTCCCGCGCCGGCCAGCCTGGCCATCTCCGCGCACAGCAGTCCGATCGGCCCCGGCCCCAGCACTACTACCGTGTCGCCGGGTTTGACCTTGCTCTTCTCGATCACCGCGTTGTATCCCACGCAGCATGGCTCGGTCAGCGCGGCCTTTTCGAAAGGCAGATTGTCGGGAATGCGGTGCAGGCATCGCTCGGCGACTTTCACGAATCCCGCCATCGCCCCGTTGATGCCGTAGCCGAAGCCCTTGCGCTCGGGGCATAGGTTGTATGCGCCCGTGCGGCACATCATGCATTTGCCGCAGATGTGCGACGCGGTTTCCGAAACGACGCGGTCGCCTTCTTTAAAGGCGCGAACACGGCCGCCCTTTTTCGCCACGACGCCGCCGAATTCATGGCCGAGCACGACAGGTGTGGCCACATGCCAGCTCTGCGTTCCGTGGTATTGATGCACGTCGCTGCCGCAGACGCTCACCGAGCCGACTTGCAGCAAGACATCGGCTTCCCCGATCTCGGGGACCGGCATTTCTCGCAACTCCACCGAGCCCGGCTTCAAATCGAACTGCACTACTGCGGCCATTGTGTCGCTCATTGCTTAATTCTCCTGGTGATTTCGCTCAAGATTGATTTCAAATCATTGCCGGCGACGCTGAACGAATGCGCGTCAATCGCCAGCGGCGCCCCGATAACGACCAGAGGCGCGCCGTGTTTCGGCATCGAGATCGCCTCCTCGATTGAAAGGCCGCCCACGGCTTGCACGGGAACGCTGACAGCTTCGACAACGGCTTTCAAGTCGTCGAGCGGACTGAGCCGTTTGCCCGTGTCGGCGAAGACGCCGTTTCGTTCGTCGAAGCCGGTGTGATGCACGATGTAATCGACGCCCAGGTCTTCCATCCATTTCGAGGCGGCGGCCTTGTCATCGCAGACCATGTTGTCGCCCATCACCTTGACGCCGAAATCGCGCCCGGCTTTGACGACGCATTTGATCGTCTCCGCGTGCGCGCGCGCCATCACTACCACGTGCGTCGCGCCGGCTTTGGCCATCATCTCGGCTTCCAGATAGCCGCCATCCATCGTCTTCAAGTCGGCGACGATCGGATGATCGGGAAATTCCCGGCGCAACGCGCGCACGCCGTGAAGCCCCTCGGCCAGAATTAGCGGCGTGCCGGCTTCGAGCCAGTCAACGCCGGATTCGATTGCGATGCTCGCGGTTTCAATCGCTTCTTTAATGTCGGTCAGGTCGAGTGAGATTTGAACTATCGGTGGATGAGAATTTTTCATTTACTTGAGCGTGCGAATCTTGATATTGCGGTACCAGACGGCGTCGCCGTGATTCTGCAACAGGAGGTGGCCTTTGGCGATTTCGCCGAAGCCATTCGTGTTTTTAAACTTGCTCTCGGCGATGTGTTGTTTCAACTTCTCGCCGCCGCGCTCGAATTCGAGGACTTTGACGCCGTTCAGCCAGTGCTCGATGTGATTGCCTTTGACGACGATGCGCGTGAGGTTGAATTCGCCGATGGGATTAAGCTTTTTGTCCTCGCTCGCGGCGATCAGGTCGTAGAGCGACCCGGCGGTCCGATTGCCCGCGATTCCCGCCTTGGCGTCGGGGTGATTTTCGTCGTCCAGAACCTGGTATTCAAAACCGATGCCGGATCTGCCGGTCGGCGGCAGGCTTTCGGAGATTAGATACTTGATGCCGCTGTTGGCCCCTTTCGACAGTTTCCATTCGATAGAAAATTCGAAGTTGTCGAATTGATCAGCCGTGATCAGATCGCCGCTCGCCTGGCTCGGTTCGCTTTGGGCGGGAACTTTTTTGATGCAGCCGTCTTCCATTGCCCAGCCGGCGGGAACTTTATCGCTGTGAAAACCGCGCCAGCCGTCGAAAGTCTTGCCGTCGAAGAGCAGCCGCCATCCGCCGGCTTTTTCGCCTTCGGTCAATTGATTGACGGGAGTTCCGTTTTGAGCGGACGCCGTGATGAAAAGCGTTGCGACAGCCAGTAATAGCGACACGATTTTTATCTTCATGGCTTTTCCTCAAATGTTTTTCGGTATTGAACCCTGAATCGTCTGACCGGAGGATCCTCCTCGTCGAAGAAATCCTCGAAAGAAATCAGCTTCAAACCTGACTGAACGAAGAGTTCCAGATCGCCCTTGAGTAATGGCCAGGGTATTGATCCCGGACCGTCATTCGGCTCCCTGCCACGCGCTATGACGAGTAAATACCCGTCCGGGGTTACGCAATTAACCATCGCGGAGATCGCGGCGGAACGCAATGCAGACTGTAATCAAGCCGATCGTTCGAGAGAAAAAACACCTGGTTGAGGCCATCATAACTGATTCCTCTTTCCGTGAAATGGTTCGCGCTCTTTGTGGTTCCCGAAGGGGCAAACTCGCCAGGCTAAGCCGATGTCCTTGCGATGAAATCAACGATGACTTGCGCCAACTCTTCGCCTTTATCTTCCTGAAGAAAATGTCCGGCGGTTGTGATCGTCACATGCGGCTGGCCTTGCGCGCCCGGAACCAGTTTTTGAAAGACTCGCTCGCCTCCTCGCGTCACCGGATCGCCGTCGCTGAAAGCCGTCAGCATCGGTTTCTCCCAACGGCGCAAGACCTGCCACGCGCCGTCAGCATCGGTTTCTCCCAACGGCGCAAGACCTGCCACGCG
>DATEMG010000114.1:0-4348 GCA_035275805.1 Blastocatellia bacterium | reverse complement strand
CGGGGCTCAAGATGCGGGGCGTGCGTAATTGCTGTTCGGGCAACCGATACTCTTCGTAGTTGACGAAGAAGAACGCGCGGTCCTCGCCTTTGATGAGCTTCGGTATTGAGATCGGGCCGCCGGCGCGGCCGCCGTACTGGTTGAGCAGCACGCGCGAGCGAGGCTGCCCGGTGAGATTGCTGAAGTAGAAGTTCGAGTTGAGCGCCGGGTTGCGGTGGTACCAGTAGAGGCTGCCGTGATAGTCGTTCGTACCCCTGCGGGTGACGAACTTGATCTGCACCGCGCCGTCGCCCGAAGTGTCCGCGCCGGGCGTGGCGGTCGAGACCGTGACCTCCTCGATCGCGTCGATGCGCGGGCGGATGAAGGTGAAGAAGCCGTCGCTCGAACTGATCAGATTGTCCTGCACGTCGACGCCGTCGAGCGTGATGTTGATCGCTCCCTTGGGCAGTCCGTTGATGGTCGACGTGCGCGGGCGTCCGGTGGTCTGCACGCCGGGCAACAGCGTGACCAGGTCGAGTCCGTCGCGTGAAGCCTGCGGCTGTTCGACGATCTGGCGTCCGGTGATCGTTTGACCGACTGTGGCCGACTGCGTCTGAAGCAATTCGCCGCCCGCGCCGACGACCGTCACTGTGTCGCTGGTCTGCCCGACCTCGAGCGCGACGTTGACGCTCGACGCCTTGCCGACGTCCACCTTGACGTTCTGGACGACCGCCTGTTTGAAGCCCTGCGCGGTGACGGTCACCGTATAAGCCGCGGCGCCGAGCGAAGGGACGTTAAAGGTTCCGTTGTCGGAAGTCGTGGCCGTGAATTCCTGGCCGGTCTCGCCGTTTTTGACGACGACCCTGGCGCCGGACACCACCGCGCCAGACGGGTCGGCGACAGTCCCGGCCAGCGAGCCGGTAGAGCCTCCCTGCGCTAAAGCGAGCGCGGCGCCGAACGCCAGGAAGACAACCAGACAGATGAAACTTCTGACTTCTGAAAGTCGCATTTGAGCCTCCTTGATGTTTAAGAGTGATAATCGACATTCCAGCAAGCTGTAATCGGTCGGCGTCTGACGTGAAGCGACTCACGCGACACTACTCGTTGGTTGATGGCGCATGAGTCTATTTGACTCCGCGATTAAAGTTGTCAGAGGCGTATGGACGGGCTGTTAAAAGATGTGATGCTTGTGAAGGCGCTGTAAAAATCGAAGTAAAGAAAAGTTGTGGAAAGTGTCGGTGAATTGTGGGCGCGCGGTTCGACAATTGCCATCCTTCGGGGCGTCGCCTCGCGACATGAACGCTCCGTGGGTTCCGCTGTCGTGTGGTTCGGATTCATTGGCCCTCTCCGTCGAAGAAACGCCGCTGCCAGATTTCAAAATTGACGAGCATCCACAGTCGCTCCGTGTGGTTCTCGCCCGCCGCGTGGCGCGTCGCGATCTCGCGCGCGTATGACTGGTCGAAGACGCCGCGGGACAGCGCGCGTTCGCTCAAGACGTAATCGTCTATCACCCGGCGAAAGGGGCCGCGAAACCAGGCGCCGACCGGGGTGGGGAATCCCATCTTCCTGCGCGTCAGGATCTGCGGCGGCAACATGTCGCGCATCGCCCGCCTTAGAACATATTTCGTCGTCCAACCGCGCAGTTTCATCGCGTCGGGCATGCGCGCGGCGAACTCCACCAGTTTGTGATCGAGAAACGGCACCCGGGTTTCGAGTGAAGCGGCCATGCTCATTTGATCCTGCTTCATGAGCAGTTCGTGCAAATAGGTCTTCATGTCCGCCGCGAGCAATTTGTCGAGCAGCGTCTCGGCTTCGGATTGTTCGATGTAGGAGAGGGACGCGCGGTAAGGGTCGCGATCGCTCATCCGCTCGTATGTCTCGGGGGTGAACAACCGCCGCTGCCGTGACGGCGAATAGACAGCGAAATTATCGAAGTAAACGTTTCTGATATCCGCCGGCATGAACAGGAAAGTCCGCTCCAGCGCGCGGCGCGCGCGCGACGCGCCGTTCAATCTTCCGATCTGTCTCTTGATCATGCCTCGGAGCGGCGCAGGCGTAAGGCGCTCGTAGCCGCGGCCCAACAGCAGATTGTAGATCGCCACGCGGTACTTGTTGTAACCGGCGAGCAGTTCGTCCGAGCCTTCCCCTGTAAGCGCGACTTTGACGCAGCTGGCGGCGAGGTCGGAGACGAAATAGAGCGGCACACTGGAGGGATACGCTATCGGCTCGTCTTCCTGATAAACGAGCGCGGGCAGGCGGTCGAAAAATTGTTCGGGGCTGACGACTATCTCGTGATGGTCGGTCCTGAACGCCTGCGCCACCGCGCGAGCGTATTCCAACTCGTTCGAGTCGCGCTCGGCGAAGGCGACGGAGAAGGTCTTGATCGGCTCTCGCGCGAGACGGCTCATGACCGAAGCGATAGCGCTCGAATCGATGCCGCCGGAGAGGAACATCCCGAGCGGCGCGTCCGCCATGAGGTGTGATTTGACGCATTTGCGGAAAAGCTCGCCGAATCGCTCGACGTATTGCGCCTCGCTCAGCCGCTCCTCCGGCTTCTTGAAGCTCAAATTCCAGTAGCTGTCGACCTCGATCTCGCCGTCGCGCCAGGTCAGCGTGTGGCCGGGCAATAACCGCTTTACGCCGCGAAAGAGCGTCTCCTCACCCGAGGTGTAACGGTTCGCCGCGTAATCGGCGAGCGCGTCGTAATTCAACTCCGGACGGATCGCGCGCGCCTCGACGAGCGCCTTGATCTCCGAAGCGAAGTAGAGCGCGCCGTCTTCCTTCAAGACGTAATACAGCGGCTTGATGCCGAGCCGGTCGCGCGCGATCACGAGCCGCCGGCGCCGGCTGTCCCAGATCGCGTAGGCGAACATCCCGCGCAGCTTCTCGACGCCGCGCGGGCCGAACTCCTCGTAGAGATGGATGATAGTCTCGGTGTCTGACGAACTGCGATAGCGGTGGCCGCGTTCTATCAGCGACGGGCGCAATTCGCGGTGGTTATATATTTCGCCGTTGAAGACAATCCAGATCGTGTCGTCTTCGTTCGCCATCGGCTGGCCGCCGCCGTCTGGGTCGACTATGGACAATCGGCGGTGGCCGAGACCAACCGAACCGTCGATCAGGAAGCCGGCGCCGTCAGGCCCGCGGTGAATGAGCGAATCCCGCATCGCCGCCAACTGAGACTCGTCCACGCGGCGGTTCAGGCGGCTTGGAATGGCGACGCCACAGATTCCACACATGACTCATCTTTCATTCCTTCAGGGCGTCGTCACTCGATATGAACGACTCATCAGAAAATCAGTTCGTAGTCCCGCCTTTAGGCGGGACTACGAACTGCGCCTATCATTCTTCCGGGGCGTCGCAACGCCGCATGAAGGCTCCTCAGGAAAATATAGGATAGTTATACGCTCGCGTGGAACCACACGCATCGGATAGTTGGACTATTTGAATTGTCGCGGTTATGGAATAAGAGGGCTATATGGGAACTCATCGTACCGGTGTGCTGCGCCTGGAATGTGAGTAGTCAGACGTCGCATGCCATGGGCGACTGATTGAAGCAAGCAGGCTGCGATGGTCGGCGCTCCAGGGGTTGAGGGCGTCGCAACGCCAGATAAAGGCTCAGTGAAAAAATCATACTTGATCTTTCAACGATGCTCGGCGAATATTCGGGCTTGGAATACACTCCTCTGTCACCCCCAACTCAATCTCATCGAGGTCACCCCAGGTCATTTATTGAACGCTTGGATGAATCTGACCACATGTAAAATTCTCTCAGCTTGCTTGCTGGCGCTCTCGGCCTGGTCGTGCTCGTCGTGGCCGCACATCGCGCGGAGCGCCGCCCCATCGGCCTCGCCACAGGTCGCCCCGACGCCGATACCGAAGCCTTACATCGCCTATCTGCGCGAAGGCGATTTGTGGGTGATTCAAAGCGACGGGTCGGATCAGCGGCTAGTGGCCGCCGCCCCCGAAGGGGAGGTTATTCAAGATTTCGTGTGGGCCCCGGACGGCGACCGGCTCTACTTTTCAGCCGGGGGACGGCTCATCGAGGTCGATCTTCAGACCGGTAACCTGGCGAGCGCGGGAGAGTTGGGCGCGGCTCAGGCCGTCGCAATCGACAACCTGGAAATGGCGCGCGACGGCAAAACGATCATCGTTCGGACGCTCGACGCCAGTTCAGCGGCGCGGTTGTTCGCCCTGAAGATCGGGGAAAGAGAGGCGCGCGAGTTGACCGTCGATGAATACAATTCGATGATCAAACCCCGCCCACCGATCGTCCGCGCCATGGGCGAGATGTCGGTCTCTCCCGACGGCCGGCTGGTGTTGTTCAAGGATGTGGCGGGAACCGGTGAGGAGCTGTTTGTCGCCGACG
>DATEMG010000113.1:0-8935 GCA_035275805.1 Blastocatellia bacterium | reverse complement strand
TGTAAGCGAACAGCGCTGCGAGGTGAGAGTGACATGACCGACTCCGTTAACACGCCGATCGACGAATGGGGTTTTACTTTCGTCGGCGATGAATTCGGCGCCGATGAGGCGCATGTCTGGAGGGCGTCGCTCGATCAACCTGCGAACATAATTGCGAGACTGGCGCCGCTCCTCTCGCAGGATGAATACCGAAGAGCCGAGAGATTCCATCGTCCCATAGATCGCCAGCGGTTTATCGCGGGGCGCGGGATTTTGAGGAAGATCATTTCCGCATATCTTGCGCTCGCTCCGGATGAGGTGCGATTCGCCTACAATAAGTACGGCAAACCGTCCATCTCGGACGATCAGAACCGCGGAGCGTTGAGTTTCAATCTGTCGCATTCCAATAGCATGGCCCTGTATGCGGTCGCGCGTGGACGGCGTGTCGGCGTAGACGTCGAATATATGCGTGAGGATTTCGCCACGCTGGAAATCGCCGAGCGTTTCTTCTCAAAAGATGAGTTCGACGCGTTGAAAGCGGCGCCGATCGATCAGAGAACCAGGGCCTTCTTCGATTGCTGGTCGCGCAAGGAGTCGTACATCAAAGCGATCGGAATGGGAGTTTCATTTCCATTGGACGGGTTTACCGTGTCTCTGGCGACCGACGTCGCGCCTACGTTGCTGAAAGTAGATGCGGATGCGACTGAAGCGGCCCGCTGGAAAATGTATGAGTTGGATGTGGCGGAAGGGTATGCGGCCGCGTTGATTGTCGAGAATCCGCCTGTGATCCTCAGTCGATTTCACTGGAATGAATGAATTTCAGCGGCAAGATCAAGCGCACGTCTCCTCAAGCGAAAGGCGGGTCAGTCGCGCCGGATAGAAGGAGAAGACCACATGTCGGATCGCTTCAACCTCGGAGAATGGCAAGTCGAGCCGGAACTCAACATCATCACCTGCGCCGGTCGCGAGATTCGGCTTGAACCAACGGTGATGGCGCTGCTGGTCTGTCTGAGCGAGCGGGCGGGCGCGGTCGTTTCGAAAGACGAACTGATGCGGCAGGTTTGGATGGGGCGGTGTGTCACCGATGGAGTGCTGACCACTTCCATGTGGGAATTGCGCCGAGCGCTTGGCGATGACGCCAAGCGCCCGCGCTTCATTCAAACCGTCCCGCGCAAGGGATACCGGTTGATCGCGCCGGTCTCGACGAAGGCTGAGACGAACGGCCCCGCGCCGGCGCCGCTTCCCGCCTCCCCGACCACGGCGACGGCGCGCGCGATGCGCTGGAAAAAGCCTGCGATGGCATTGGCTCTTGCGTTGGGTCTCGCGATGATATTCACGATGACTCTCTGGCGGCGCGACGACCACCATCAGGCGCCGATTCAATCGATTTGGCAATGGCGAAAGGAACACCCCGAGCGTTCCGAACTGACCGCGCCCGGCGCCGCCGAAGCGCGCGAGGCATATTTGAAGGGGCGGCAAGCGTTAGGCAAACGCACCGAAGATGGCGTGCGGCAAGGTCTGGAGTTATTCGAGCGCGCGGCGCAACTCGAGCCCGATTACGCGCCCGCTTACGCCGGGCAGGCCGACGCGTTGATCCAACTGGCGCTGCTTGACGCGATGCGTCCGGACGACGCGTTTCCAAAAGCGAAAACCGCCGCGCTCAGGGCCGTGCGACTGGATGACCGCCGCGCCGAAGCGCAGGCGTCGCTGGCGATGATCCGCTTTTGTTACGAATGGGACTGGGCCGAAGCCGAAACCGGCTTCAGACACGCCATCGCGCTAAATCCGACATACGCGACTGCGCGCAACTGGTACGGCCAATACCTCTGGGCCGTAGGACGGTTGGACGAAGCGGAGCACGAAATCCGGATGGCGCAGGAATTCGAGCCGAACTCCGTCGCCATCCAGTTGGCCGCCGGCGGCCTGCGCGCCATGCGTGGGCAACTCGATCAAGCCATCGAATCTTATCGCCGCGCGATCGCGCTCGACTCGGATTACGCCGTCGCCTGGAAATCGCTCGGCAGACTATATGATAAAAAAGGGATGAGAAATGACGCGCTCGCCGCCTACCAACGCTTCCGCGAATTGACGGGCGTGTCTACGGCCTCTCAAACGCCGCTACAGTTCGTCCTGCGGAATCGCAAAGACGATCCCCAATCCCTGCGGCATAGATTGAGCTTGCTCTGGAAACTGAAATACATTCGTCCGACCTATGTCGCCCGTCTCTACCTCGACCTAGGCGACAAAGACCGCGCGTTCGAGTGGTTGGACAGAGCATTGAGCGAGCGCGACAGCAATCTGCTCTTGCTGCGCAGCGACCGCAGTTGGGACGCGCTGCGCAACGACCCGCGGTTTGCCGCGTTAGCCCGACAAGTCGGATTGACTATCTGAAGGGGGAATTTCCAATCTTATTTAAATCAGACCACATGAGATCGGTACTGTACCGGCGCCCTATCGCGCCCTGACGAAATCCTGAGCCAATCCTGATCTGATCCTGAAGACTTTTTCCCGTTTCGCCTGGCAAGGTGTGGGTCGGAAGGGAAGAATCTATGCGACTCAAACTTGCCGCGCCGCTCCGCATCTTCGCGCGCCTGGCGCAAGTTCCACTCATCATCCTGATCATTCATTTGGCCGTCGCGGCGCAAACGCTGCTCGTCGCATCGAACGCCGAACACCACGCGTCGCTAATCCATCCGGTCACGTTTGAAACGCTCGCCAAACTGCCGACCGGTCAAGGCCCCCACGAGATCACGCTCTCGCCTGACGGGCGGCTGGCATATGTCGTCAATACCGGCGCAGGGCCGAATGGAATCAAGGGCAACACCATCACCGTGCTCGATCTGCCGAATCGTCGCGTCAAAGCGACCTTCAATCTTGGCGACTACGCCCAGCCGCACGACACGCGCCTGAGCCGCGATGGGCGACTGCTGTGGGTGGCTTGCGCGCCCGCCCAGACAATCCTCGAACTCGATGCCGACGACGGGAAGATTCTTAAAACTTATGCGATCAAACAGGAGGGCGCCTGGTTTCTGACCGGCACTCCTGACGGGCGCAAGCTTTACACGGCGAACCTGGAGGGCAAAAGTGTCAGCCGAATCGAACGTGTCACGGGCCAGACTCAAGTAATCCCGTTTGAAACCGAAGCCACCGGTATTGACATCACGCCCGATGGCCGCGAGATCTGGATCGCGAGCGGCGGAGTTCACGTGATTGATACCGCAATCGACCGCGTCGTCGTGTCACTGAAAGTTGATGACGGGGGAGCAAATCGCATTCGCCTGACGTCCGACGGCAAACGGGCCGTCGTTTCACTTCGTGCGAAAAACGAACTGGCTGTCTTCGATGTCAAAGCGCGCCGCTTGCTGGCGCTCATACCGCTGACGCTGCGCCCCAAAGTCATCGCCGTCTCAGCGGACGGACGGCAGGCCTTTCTGACCAACCCCACAGATGATCGGGTCACCATCGTTGATCTAGCCGCGCGCAAACAGGTTGCGACAGTCCCGGTCGGCGCGAGGCCTGACGGCGCCGTGTGGACGCCGTCAGATTACAACAACGAACACCCCGCCTATTCGCCTGACGGCAAGCAGATCGTGTTCGCTTCGAACCGATACGGAGACAACGAGATCTTTGTGATGAACGCCGACGGCTCGAACCAGCGACGGCTGACGGCCAGCCCCGGACGCGACGCGCATCCGCAGTTCTCGCCTGACGGAAAAAAGATCGCTTTTCAATCGCCGCGCGACGGCGACGGGGGCGATACCAATCTGTACGTGATGAACGCCGACGGCTCACAGCAAGTGAAAATCACACGTCACAAAGGCTTCGCGGGCGTGCCCAACTGGTCGCCAGACGGCGCCCAGATTCTCTATCAGTGGCGCGACGACACGACTGTTGACAAACGCTGGCAGATTTATCTTGTCAACGCCGACGGCTCTAATCCGCGACGATTGAGCCAGGACGCGGCTAACAACCAGGTTCCGAACTGGTCGCCCGACGGCAAACGGATTCTCTTCTACTCGGATAGGACCGGAAACAATCAGATTTATGTGGCGAACGCCGACGGCTCGAACGTGACGCGACTGACGAATAATGCGGCCAACGATTACGCGGCCTTCTGGTCGCGAGACGGCGCCCGCGTCGTTTTCTGTTCGGATCGCGACGGCGGCCGCGAGGTCTACACGATGAACGCCGACGGATCGAAACAACGTCGCGTGACCGCCGGCGCGACAGCCTATCAATCGAGCTGGTCGCCCGACGGGCGGCGAATCCTGTTCACCTCAATCCGCGGCGGCCAGAGCGATATTTACACTGTCAAACCTGACGGCGTTGGCTTGACCAGGCTGCCCGGCGCCGCCGGGCGCTAACCAAAGGAGCAAGAGCGATGTTCAAATGTGCGATTTTCCTGTTCGCCGTTTTGTCGGCAGGGGTCAGCGCCTTTGCGCAGTCAAAGCTAGTTGACCTGGAAAAAGAGAAAGCCGAGTTGCTCAGACTACATGAACAAGATCGGCGGGCGCATTTTCAGACCGACGTTGACCTGCTGCTCTCGCGTCATCCGGAAGAATTCATCGCCGTCCGCGACGGGAAGATCTATCGTCCCAAGAAGGCCGACACTCGCAAGATGTTTACGGAATCGTTCAAGGGCGCGAACTATTTCGAATGGGACGATCTCGAACCGCCTATCATCCGCATTTCGAACGACGGCAGTCTTGGATGGATCATCGTGCGGTTGAAGGTGCGGCGAACGAAGAAAGACGCCGCAGGCGCGGAGAAAGAAGAGATGTTCATTTACGCCGGAATTATGACTTATGAAAAACGCGACGGCGGATGGATCAAAACCGCCAATGTCTCTACGTTCGAATAAATTCGTAAAACTCGAGATGTTCAGAATCGCTCCGACATCAAATCAAAGTTGATTTCATCTTGATTTCAATTGTCCCTTCCTGTATTGGTTATCCCAGTCACCAACAAGATAAAAGGAGTTTGGTTATGACACCTGGCCCTTGGGAAGCTCTCGTCCTACTACCAATTTTGCTGCTTGCTATTGTTTTTGGACTGTCCAGGCTGGCGCGATTCATAAAGCAATTGAAACGAACAGGCCAGTATCAGTATTCATCTGAGCCGCAAGTTCAGACCGATCATCAAATCTGTGGCTATGAGCCAGGTAGCTGGATGGATAAAGAAATTAGATTTCGGGAAAAAGATGAAGCTCGTGACAGCGGCTAAGGTGGCCAAGTCCTTTGGCCCCATCATCCGCCAATTTTGTCGGTTTAGCGTATCATTTTTCCTGGATGTCACTGGAACCCCAAGTCCGATTTACACTGAAACGGCAAATCTGAAATTTAACCTGGCGCTTTGGCCCAATACCAACATTTCAAGGAGGAACACTTATGCGAATTTTAGTAGGTATTGATGGAAGCGATGGTTACTTTTTACCCAGTCAGAGACGTAATAGAAGCTATCGCAGTACATTTCGCCATAGTTTTGTAAGAAGATTGTCAACTGATTTATACGTTGATGGTCCACGCGCTTTAGGCGGAGGTCTGATGAATGCAGTCAGCGAAGGTCACGACTTCATACTCGGCAGACGGCGGCCAAGCGTTAACGATCCTATTTTGCTGGCCGGATACAGTCGTGGCGCCGCTGGAGTAGTTGAGATCGCCAACAGATTGCGGAGTCGGAAGCTAGAAGTGCAGGCGATGCTTTTATTTGACTGCGTTGACCGGCATGTTTGGATTAATGCGGAATATATTCCGGAAAACGTCAGAAATGTTCTTCACGTCGTGCGCAGCCTTGGTTCAGGTTCACGGCATAGTTTTAGCAACGCTGGGAGGCACCCTCATCATTCAACCAGATATGAAGAGTACTCTTTTCACTGTACTCATGCCGCTATGGGTGGAATGCCATATTCTCCGTCACCGGAAGAATCAGAAGATGACTTCATTGTGGAATCCTACCCCGACGGCCAGACCAGGGTCACTTATCGCCAAGACTCCATTGGGGCAGACCGAGTTTGGTATTCTGTTCAAAAGTTTATTGGTTTACACGGTTTTTAATAATACGGTCAGGCTCCACTTCCAGGTCAACTGGCTTTGACTATGCATGGCAGATAGCCCCCATCGACAAAACCACGAGCAGGAAAATCGAGCCGATGAACTTATAACCGATGCCATGCACGGTCAGCAGGAAGCGTGGGTTGTTGGGCGCGCACTCGATTTTCTGACGGAGTTTAGCGACGTGCTGATCCACGGTGCGGGTCGAAGGGAAGCTGTTGTACGACCAGACATGATTGAGTATCTGGTCGCGGCTGACGACTTCGCCGCGGCGCTCGACGAAGAATTGCAGCAGCCGGAATTCGCGCGGCGAGAGGTCGAGAGGCTCGCCGCTTTTCGTCGCCTCGTATTTTTTGAAGTCGATCGTAATGTCGTCGAATTTATAGACGGCGTGTCCGGCGACCGGGCGCGCGGCGCGACGCAGGACGGCTTCGATGCGGGCGAAGAGTTCCGACAGGCTGAAGGGCTTGGTGATGTAATCGTCGGCGCCCAGCTTTAAACCCTGGACTTTTTCGACCTCCATATCGCGGGCGGTCAGCATTATGATCGGCGTCTCGTTCCCGGCGGCGCGCAGCCGCTCACAGACGTCGAAGCCGCTCTGTTTGGGCAGCATCACGTCCAGGATGATTATGTCGAACTGCTTTTCGGTCGCCGCGCGCCTGCCCGCCGCGCCGTCGGCGGCGATTTCCACCGCATACCCTTCGGATTCCAGCCCCTTTCGCAAGGCGATGGAAAGTATCTGGTCGTCTTCCACAAGCAAAATTCTACGCATAGCTCAGGCCTCCCGTCGCTCGATCGGCAGATGAATAGTGAAGGAACTGCCGCGCCCCGGCTCACTATCCACAGTCACGCGGCCGTGGTGGGCTTCGACTATGTGTTTGACGATGGCCAGTCCCAGGCCGCTCCCTTTCACGTCGTGAACCATGCCTGAGCTGACGCGGTAGAATTTCTCGAAAATGCGCTCCTGCTCGTCGAGAGCGATGCCGATGCCCCGGTCGGTGACCGTGATTAGCAGTTCGTCGTCGCCGCGGCCGAGCCAGACACGTATCTCCCGGTTCGCGCCCGAATATTTGATGGCGTTGTCGAGCAGGTTGGTCAGCGCCAGAGTCATCGCCGCCGCGTCGAGTCGCGCCGGCGGCAAGTCGGGCATCGCTTCGACATTGATCCTGTGGCCGCTCTTTTTCAATTGTCCGGCGCAGTCCTCCATCGCGGCGTTAATCACTTCGCGCGCGTCCGCCGGTTCGAAATGGTACTCCTTCCGCCCGGACTCGATGCGCGAGAAGTCAAGGATGTTGTTGATCAACCGCATCACCCGATGGCCCTGGGACTCGATGTAGTGGCCGAATTCGCGCACTTCGGCGGAGTCTTTCACGCGCCCCAGCCTCATCAATTCGGCCAGAGCCAGAATGGAAGAGAGCGGCGTGCGAAATTCGTGAGAAATGTTGGCGACGAAATCGGTTTTCATCCGCGAGAGCTTCATTTCGCGCGAGGCGGCGCGCCAACCCATCAACAACGCCCCGGCCATGGCCAAAGTCATAGCCAGCGAGAGAACGGAGTTTAGAATCATGCTGCGCCGCGCCCATTGGGTCGCGCTCAACTCGCGCATGTGGATGCCCACTGTGTACCGCACGAAGAAAGGCGCCAATCGCATTGAGACTTCCGGGGCGACGCCCTCAGCCGGCTGGTTCGAGTACAACACCTCACGGTCATCCACGCGGAGAACTACGACGGCGTTTTGCTCCTCGCCGGGGAAAAAGGCGGGAAGCTTTTTCCTGACGGCGTTCGGCGCGACTTCGTTACGGAACCAGTCCTGATCCAGCATAAAGCCCGCGATGGCGATGGGACGTTGCTCGGCCCCGATTATATATTTGACCATCATCGTGTAATTAGGATCGCGGTCGGCGCCGATCGGCCCTCTCTGCACGGCTTCTGTACCTGCGCGGATGTATATCAGGTAGGCGGCGCATGCGACGCGGATGGCTCGCAACTCGGCGGCTTGCGGATCGAACTCCATCGCGCGCCTCGCCGGGTTGTAAAAGAGCGTTTCATCGCCGTCGTGTTCGTTTTCCCTGGTCGCCACTACTAGGAAGAAGCGCCGCGCGCCCTTGAACTCCTGTCGCGCGAAGTGATCAGCGACGCGCTCCACCGCTTTCAGAACACGCGTTCGATCTCCGCCGGTCTGGATCACCCCATTCTTGTGCGAAGTGATGGCCTCGGCGGGGACGCTCAAGACTCTATTGGCGGGGTCGCGGTAAGTGTGAAACACCTCTGAAGAGACATTGTCCAGAAACTGATACATCAACTCGCGCCGGAAAATCGGCAACGTCCTCTCGAGCGTCCGCAGGGAGCGGTACTGCGCAACGAGCAGCGTCAGGGCCGGCAAGGCGACGGCGATGGCGCCGATCCACAACCACCGGCGCCGTATCACGGTTTTAGGCGGCCAGAAAGCGCGCATTGTTTTTTGTTCAGAGCCCTTCATCGCGGCGATGGCGCTTGCATATATACACGCAAACGGGCAATAGATACCGGCTCTTTACATTGTTTGACCTTCTTTCACATCTTTTTACATTCGGCCCAAATATTTCATCCGCTGATGATGTGGGACGGGCCAAAGTCCGTCCCCATCCATTCGCGCGGACAGACTAGTACTCTAAGCTGGACTTTATCCATTAGCCCGTCTTCCCGGTCGCGGAGCGACCACGTGAGCTTAGCCCGGCTTTTCAAAGCTTGTCATTACCCAAATCTTTTGCGCTCCCAGAGCGCCGCTTCTTAGTCGCGGAGCGACGGTTGAGTAAGTTTAGACATCTAAATTGGCGGCAGCCTTTGGAGTGCGGCGGCTTTGACGCCGCTTTCCCAGTTGTAAATCGAGCTTTCGACAAATCGAGGGATGGGAAAGCGGCGTCAAA
>DATEMG010000112.1:0-2787 GCA_035275805.1 Blastocatellia bacterium | reverse complement strand
CGGGCAGGCGATTGGCCAGTCGACTGCCCGCGAGGACGCGGGCGCACCGCATAGGCGCCACTGATTGTATTTAATATTCAAAGACCATCAAATCCGGGCTGAACTCACTAGGTCGCTGCGGCGTCCGTAAAGACGGTTGTCGCATTTATTTCGCAAAGACCATAGAACATGGCATGTGGCGCATTTGATTCAATGGCCAATTTGGTCCGCAGCCGCTCCGATAATGGGAAAGGTCATTCCCACAAACGAACAATCCGCCACTGATCTCAGCACGCAATATTTCTTCAAATCAGGCTACGACAACAATTAAACTCTTAGAAATGATTGGCACGCGACTTGGTTCAATGCGAATAGATGTCAGATGGTAGATGTCAGATGTCAGTGGAAGAGTGACGGCAAAGTTCTCACTGACATCTGACATCTTCTTTCGGAGGAATAATGCAATCATTGTGGCAAGACCTGCGCTATGGCGCGCGAATGTTGATGAAGAAGCCGGGCTTCGCTTTGATCGCTGTGATCACACTGGCGCTCGGAATTGGCGCGAACACGGCGATTTTCAGCGTCGTCAACGCGGTGCTACTGCGACCGCTGCCATATGAACAGCCGGATCGAATTGTGGCGCTCTTCGACGCGCTGCCCGCACTCGGCTATCCGCGCGTCGGGTTGTCGGAGGCGGAGTTCGTCCGGCTGCGCCAGGATAATCGGAGCTTCGCGGAGCTTGCCGGTTGGTTCTGGATTCCTGCGACGTTGCGGGGGGTGAGCGAGCCGGAACGCGTGGCCGCGCCGCTATGTACGGCGAATTTCTTCCGCACGCTGGGAGTCAAGGTCGCATTGGGCCGTGATTTCAATTCGGAAGAAGAATTGGTCGGTAAGAACAATGTCGTCGTGCTGAGCCACGCTTTCTGGCTCCGCAAGTTCGCCGGCGATCAGGCGGTCATTGGCCGGACGCTCGACCTCGACGGCGACAGCGTGACTGTAATCGGCGTGCTGCCCGCATCGTTCAAAGCGCCAACGGAATTACGGGCCGATACTCGAGCCGATATGTGGCGCGGCTTTGATTTGCGCCTGTCCAATCCGCGTCGCGGCGGACAGTTTATGAGCGTGATTGGACGACTGCGCCCTGGCGCTACGCCAGCCCAGGCTCAGGCCGAACATCACGCGAACACGCGGCGCGATGCGGGTGAAAATCCGAAATGGTACCCGCCGGACGTCTTAGGCTATATCTTGCCGCTCGAACGGGCCGTCGCCGGCGACGTGCGTCTGGCGTTGCTCGTTTTGTTGGTGGCGGTGGCCGTCGTTTTACTGATCGCCTGCGTCAACGTGGCGAATCTGCTGTTAGTCAGAGGCGAAGACCGGCAGAAGGAGATCGCCGTGCGCGCCGCGTTGGGCGCCAGTCGCGGGCGAATCGTCCGGCAATTACTGATGGAGAGTCTGTTGCTCGCCGCGCTGGGCGGAGGCATCGGTCTGCTGCTGGCGACCTGGGGAGTGGACGCGTTGTTGGCGATCAGTCCGGAAGACATTCCGCGACTGGCCGAAACCTCGCTCGACCTGCGCGTGGCGGGCTTCGCGCTGCTGATCTCATTGCTCACCGCGATACTCTTCGGTCTGACGCCTGCTCTGCGCGCGGTAAAATTCGATCTTCACACGACGCTGAAAGAGGGCGGACGCAGTGGCGCCGCAAACGGCCGCAGCCGCTTGCGGCGATCGCTGGTCGTGGCGGAAACGGCGTTGGCGGTCGTGCTGCTCGTCGCGGCCGGTCTGTTGATCCGCTCGATGAGGGAATTGCAGAGAGTCGATATGGGATTCAGGCCCGATCATCTGCTGACCATGCGCCTGACGCCGCCCGGCTCCGCTTATCGCGACAATCAACAGATCACCGGCCTCTACGAAAGATTGCTCGCCCGCATCATCGCGCTGCCCGGCGTCGTATCCGCCGCCGTGACCGACCCTTTGCCGCCCAACGGCTTAGGTAATGCAACGGTCGTCGAGTTCGAGGGGCGACCATTCGATACGGACCTTCTGAAAGCTTTGAGCGTCGATTTCCGCACCGTCAGCGTCGGATATTTTCAAACGATGGACATGCGACTGATGCGGGGACGATTGTTTACCGACGCGGACCAGGAAGGAGCGCCGCAGGTCGCCGTGGTCAACGAAACTTTTGCGCGCAAAGGCTGGCCGGGCGAAGACCCCGTTGGTAAACGCTTTCGTTTTCTGAACACCACGCCGGATAAAGCGACGACGCCATACCTGACGATTGTCGGTGTGGTCGCCGACGCGAAGAACCGCGCGTTCGCCGACGCCGCGTGGCAGGAAGCCTTCATCCCGCTGGCGCAGCACATGGCCACGTATGGCGGCAGCCGTAGGGGGCTGCAACAAGATTTCAATCTGGTCGTGCGCACAACGGCCGATCCATCGAGCCTGGCGATTGCGGCGCAGCGTGAAGCGCGCGAGACCGAGCGCGAATTCATCGTCTCGCAGGTCAGGACGATGGACGATGCGCTCACCCGCGCCGTCACACAGCCGCGCTTCAACATGATTCTGTTCGGAGGCTTCGCGCTGCTGGCGCTGGCGCTCGGCGCGGTCGGCATTTACGGCGTGATCGCTTACACCGTCGCGCAGCGCACACATGAGATCGGCGTCAGGATGGCTTTGGGCGCGCAGGCGCGCGACGTGTTGAAACTCGTCGTCGTCGAAGGGATGGCGTTGGCGGCCTCGGGCGTCGGCGCCGGCTTGCTCGCATCGTTCGCGTTGACGCGGTTGATGAAGACCCTGCTCTTCGGCGTGAGC
>DATEMG010000111.1:0-6865 GCA_035275805.1 Blastocatellia bacterium | reverse complement strand
GTTTAGAGTCCCGGCTTTAGCCGGCAGGGCTGGGGTTCCAAGCCCTGCCGGCTAAAGCCGGGACTCTAAACGCTGTCTCCCAACGTTTGTAGTTAAACTGGGTATCGCCAGAAAAAAAACGCTAAACATGTGAAAACTTAGTTTACAGACTGGCAAGTACTGACAGAAAGATTTTGAGGAGCGCTAAACAATAGCGCTGAGGCCTTTCCCGTTAAGACTCTCAGTTCGCAGCGTCCCGTCCTTCACGATGAACAATCCCGGAAATCGTTTTTCCCAGGGCTTGTTGGCCGCGGGCATATACTGCCGCGAGTTGGCTTCGACGCCGGCCACGCCCGGCACGCGCGCCGCAATCCCGACCGAATGAATCAGCGACGCGCCGGGGCAGGTCAGGTCCTGCACGGTCAGAAACATCTTGTATTTCTGCGCCGCGGCCGCCATCAACATCGCCTGCGATTGGCCTTTGCACGCCTTCAATGCCACGCCCGTGTAGCCCATCTCACGCGCCAACAGCAGGCTTTCCAGGTCGGTCAGCGATTCGTCTATAACAACCGGACGCAGCTTTGCGGCCTCCTGCATCACGTTTCGGCGATTGGCCTTCAGATCGCGCGCCGTCGGCTGTTCCAGGTAAAGAATGCGGTCGAATCCGGCCGGCGTCAATTCTTTCACCTTGCGCAGGTATTCGAGGACATACTCGACGTTCGGGCATCGCTCGTTGAAATCCACGCAATACTTCCAGGCGACCTTCGGGCCAATCTCTGAAGCCACGCGATCAATGTTGACCGTGCGCTCGACATCCCATTTCAGATCCTCGCCCTGCAATTTGATCTTGATGTGAGTCAGACCGTTGAACTTGATCCACTCGGCAAGCGTTTCCGGCAAGCCGTCGTTGATACGCTCTTTGAGTTCGGACGGCAGCACAGCGTCTGCGCCCCCGACCGAATGAAACATAGCGATCCGCGGCTTCGTCTTCGGCAGGATGTAGCGGTCCAGATATTCGCCTTTGAAATCGGCATTGAGATAGGACGACAAGTCTCGCGGCGTCAGGTCGCGGCCGTATGTCTGATAACAGCTCCGATTGTGAATCTTGCCGAAGGCGTCGTGAATCGCGGCGTCGAACGCGCTGGCGGTGACCAGTGTGCAAAGCTTCGGGATCGGCGAAGAGAGCGTTGGCGTTTTCAAGGTCTCCGCCGCTTTCAGGTATTCCGGCTCTAGCTCTACGTTGATGTCAATCGGGTGGCCATATTCCTTATAACCGGAAGTGAGCTCCGCGATGCGTTCGACAAGCGATTTCATCGCGTTCAAAGTGGCGTTATATGGCATCTCGCGCGAAGGGAACGACCAGACGTTGCCTAGCGGCATCGAGCCGAAGCCTTTCGCCGTCTTGCCGTCGCGCGTCCGAACCGTGACATTGACGTTCAGGATCGTCGCCCGATCAACGGGCACGCCGCCGAATTTGTAAGGCGCGCGGTAGAGGAATTCTTCGTAGTTGAAGGTCAGGTCCTCGACGCGGATGTCAGTTGTGCCGGCCGTGGTTGCGAAAACGTCTTTATAGGTAAAAGCCGCCGACGCCAGAGTCGCTTTTTGGAGAAATTTACGTCGTGATTGATTATCCATCGGATTTATTCGACTCGCGTTGATAGAGTTTGAAGCAAGGTCATTTTTCAACAATGAATCAGCGTCAAGATCAACATAAGTTCCTTATCTTTAACGCGCAAGCGCATCAATGGACCTTGAAGATCGTAGCACATCGCTGCTGTAGAGTTGATCTTCAGCAGTTCCGCGTCCGCTAAATCCATCGCCTTCTTCCAAAACAGCGACGCTATAGCCCAACGCCCCAAGCGCACGCGCTGAGCGCAGCGCATAGCCACTCTTGCGTTTCGACAGGTACCCCCCTCGTTCAGTGAGACGCTCTTGACAGAAAATTTTTACCTGCATATAGTTTGCGGCGCGAACTAAGGGGACGATCCGGTGTGCAAAACTAACGCGACCATCTCCGCCGCAAGCAGTGGTGATGGCGCACTAACTTATCGAGGCGCACTGAGCTCGTTTCGCCACTAACCGGGCAAGCGCGAGAAATCCGCTGCCGCAAAGCTCTTCCCAACAAAATCAGCTACACCATAAGGTGAAGGCGCGCTATCCTGGCGAGACGCGCTGAGCGCGTTTCGCTGCTAACCGGATCAGCGGGAGAACCTCTATGTGGGCGCCTCCGCTGCATATAGTTTTAGACGCGAACTAATGCCGCGCGATGTTGATCCCCAAAGCTTCTTCCAACGCTACCATCTTCGCCGCAACCGGAGCGGCGCCGGCGCATGAACCTGGCGAGGCGCGCTGAAAACTCGTCTCGCCGCTAACCGGGCCAGCGGGAAAAACCTCTTCCCGAGCCAGAGGGAGCAACTTATGAAGTATCTTCGCTTGATGTCGATCGCGCCAGCGAATCTTCAGGTCCAAACAGAACAACGACAAGAGAACACAACGAAAAGAAGGAGAATCGCCATGCCTAAGTTTCACAACAATTTCAGACTTGCCAAAGCATCTCTTTCGCTAGCGTTACTGCTGTTTGCGTCGGTTGCAACACCAGGAGCATTTACTCAAGAGAGCGCGAGCCTTCCCTTAGTCTATAGCGTTGAGAACACGGCTGCGAACCACGCGCCGCCTGACTTCCCGACCTTCGCTCAGCTTCCAATCATTCGACCTTTGACAGACCCGTTTCGGTTTGCCGACGGAACTCGCGACACCTCGTTCGCAAACTGGGAGCGCCGGCGTAGCGAGATCAAGGCTGCGATCGAAAAATATGAGATTGGCCCGAAGCCAGATTGTTCGGACTGCGCCATTACCGCCACATATACGCCGCCGGCGCCAGGGTCAGCCAGGGGGTCACTGAGAGTGGTAGTTACCAGGAATGGGAAGTCACTTACTTTGACTTCAAACGTTTTCATCCCACAGGGGATGGGCAGCGGCCCGTTTCCGGCATTGATCCCGATGACGTTCTTTTCGTTCGGCTCAGCAGGCAATTATGGCAGTCTCCCATCCAGCGTTTTTGCGAGCCGCCCGATCGCAACCGTCGACTTCGTCCATAATCAGGTAACCCGCCTATCGTTTGGAGTCGCTGACCATTCCTCGGATCCGTTCTACCAGCTTTACCCAGAACTTTGCGCTGGAACATGCAATGGGAATGTGAGCAATTCTGGGCAATACGCCGCCTGGTCATGGGGAGTGAGCCGGCTCATCGATGGCATGGAGATCGCTACCCATCAGGCGGCTAACCCGCTACCCATCGATATGCAACATCTGGCAGCGACCGGATGCTCCTATGCAGGGAAGATGGCGCTCTTTGCCGGGGCGTTCGACGAGCGGATCGCCCTAACGATTCCCCAGGAAAGCGGAGGTGGTGGGGCGCCAGCCTGGCGTGTCACGCGTCAGATCGAAGCCTATGGCGCGTCGGAAGATATACAGCGTACAAGCTATGAGTGGTTCGCTGGACAAATGAGGCAGTTCTCGGGCGACAACGGTTACAAACTCCCGACGGATCATCACGAATTGATGGCCATGGTAGCGCCCAGGGCGCTGCTGGTAACTGGCAACACCGATTTCTACTGGCTATCCAATCGATCCAACTATATCACGTCACGAGCAACGCAGAAGGTCTATAACACATTTGGAATTGGAGACAGGTTTGGGTTCTATATCGATGGCAGACACGGACACTGTGCGACACTGCCGGCCATGGCCCCGGCCATAGCAGCCTTTGTTGACAAATTCCTGCTCGGCGACTTGACGGTCAATACGAATGTGGAGGTCAACCCATATTCGACGCTCGATTACAGCCGGTGGACCGCCTGGTGGGGAAAACAGGATACAAAATTCCCCATCAATTGGAACCCGGGAGACGGTTCGGTCATTATGTCAATGACCCGTCCCATAGGCGTCATTTCTGGCGACACCGTTTTGGCAGGCTATGCTTTGTCGATGCCCGACGACGGCCACCCGGCGGCGACAGTATCGCTGGCGGGCGGGAACGTGCAGATGGACGTCTCCTGTGCGGATGGCAGTTCCTATACCCTCACGATTCCGCTCCCGGACCAGACCTATTCGATCCCAGCCAACGACGGCTCCTGGTTTCCATCACCCAACCAGAAGGATCCACTGGTTTACCAGGGCTCCACGACGGCCTCCGTTTGCAGTGGGGGTGTTGCGAGGAGCTTCTACTTCAGCGCGTTGGGAGTAAGCGCCGGGACGGGCAACCCTCCGGCGGCGCCTGGTTTCTCGACCACTGTCACCACGTATCCTCTCAATGTGAGGTTCCACTTCACCAGCGCCAGCGACAACGGCGCTGGCGGAAGCTGGAGCCCGACGGTAACCGTTAACTACAAGCCGTAGCCGTATGTCGGAAAAGTTGCGTCGGCGGGGTTGCGGTATCCCCGCCCCGCACTTCTGTTTCAATCTCTTGCGTTGCGAGTAGACGCCTGCGAAGCGGGCGGTCACCTGCGGCCAGGATCGCCTCACAACTGATCACCGCCCAAGCGCGTGGAACGGGGCGCCATAAATTTAAAGATTGACACCCAGATCTCGCACGCGTAGCATATCCGCCGTCTCTGCACAGTTTTTTCTGTTTATTCGTTTTCCTCGCTGGCCACGAAGACAACGGCAGACAGTATTCCCTGATCAGCATATTACGAGCCATGAAGAACTTCGGCTGATCTCTCAAATTCAAACGTCCCTCTGGATAACGCAGCGAGTGGCGCCTTTATGAACATGAGCGCTTGCAGAATATGTTCCCGAATACGTCGCGAACTGGATTCGTTTGTCGAAGATTCGGGTAATAAGGTCAAGCTCACTGTCGATCTCGAGAATCTAGTCTTTATTGAGAAGTATGCGTCGCCGCGCGCGGCGCCACGCCAACAGGAGTAAAACAATGCCACAGCCAGAACAGACATATACCTATCGCAACGGCCGGAAGGTCGCGCTGGAAAAAAGTCCCGATCAATTCGTCGTCCGCTCGACGCCGGAGAAGCTCGAAGAGGAGGGGATTGAGAACGCCGAGCGGGTCTCGTCCGTCTCTTCGCGCGTGACTACTTTCGCCGACGACCTGGAGTCGATGATGAGCGTCGCCCGCGGGGTCGCGCCGACGCATCACGCCTACTACGACACCGAGACCGGCCAGGAGTTTCTGATCACCGACCGCGTAATCGTGACCTTCAGGCGGCCTCCGACCGCGGAGGAGCTTGACGCCTTAGCGGGTAAGTACGCGCTGATCAAACATGCCGCCTACGGCGACCGCGAGTTCCTTTTTCAACTCACCGATCACACGGGGATGAATCCCGTGAAGCTGGTGGTCCATTTGATGGAGAACGAACCGACGGTCGAGTTAGCCGATCACGACCTGAACCATCGGATGTCGAGTTACCTGTTTACGCCGCCGACCGACCCGACGTTCGAGCGCGAATGGCATTTACACGAGCGTTTTGTTCACAGCGATTTCGACCCCCGCTCGTCGTCGCGCTGCGAAGCGGCGTGGCAGGCGCTTCAAAATTTCGGAGGCGCTGACGTAGTCGTCGGCATCACCGACGACGGGTGCAAATTGAATCACCGGGACTTCGATTCGCCTGGCAAATTCGCCGCTTGGGGATATTTCCGCGGCCAACGATTGATCACAAACGCCGATGTGGACGCCGACCCGAACCAGATGTATAAATCCGGCTCGAACCACGGGACGTCGTGCGCCGGCGTGATAGCGGGCGAGTCAGACGCCGTGTTGACGGTGGGGGCGGCGCCCGGCTGTCGGTTGCTGCCGATCCAGTGGGAGTCGAACGGCCCGTTCCTGCTGATCAGCGACACCAAGCTCCGCGCCGCGCTTGATTTCGTCGCCGATAAAGTCGACGCGCTGTCGAATTCGTGGGGATCGACTCCGCTCAATGAATTTCCGCCGCTCGTGACCAACCGGATCGCGCAGCTTGCGCGGACCGGCGGGCGGCGAGGCCGCGGGATAGTTTTCCTGTGGGCCGCGGGCAACGAGAACTGCCCGATCAATCACGCGGCGGATCAGGACGTCCCCTACACTCCCGGCTTCGAGCGCAGACCCGACGGGTCGTTGGTCTGGGTTGGCGTCAGAACCGCGCGGCGATTCGTCAACAGCCTCGTGGGCGTTCCCGGCGTGATGCACGTCGCGGCTCTGGCCAGCGTCGCGCAGCGCAGCCATTACTCGAATTACGGTTCCGGGATCTCGGTCTGCGCGCCGACCAACAACGTGCATGAATATCGCCGGCTGACGGTGCGCGGCCTGGGAATCACTACGGCGACGGGCGAGAGCGCCGCCGTGACCGACTTCTTCGGCGGAACTTCGAGCGCGACCCCGCTCGTCGCCGGGATCGCCGCGCTGGTCATTTCCGCCAATCCCGATCTGACCGCGCTCGAAGTCATCTCGATCCTCAAACGAACGGCGTCGAAGGACCTGGATTTCACCCCTTATCCCAGGACTCCGCCATCCAGTTTCGATCCAAATCCGAGCTGGGACGTTTCGCCGATCGCGCCTTTTAACGCCGGCGCTTTTCAAAACATCAACGATCCCGACGGGACTTGGAGTCCCTGGTTCGGGCACGGCAAAGTCGACGCGGGGGCCGCAGTGGCGGAAGCCCTGGGCGGAACGGGCGCGCCCTCGACTTCAATTATCAAGAAGACCTCATCGCCCGCGCTGAGCATTCCCGACAACAATCAAACAGGGGCGCAAGATACGATCAACGTCACGGACAGCGCGACGGTCGCGTCGATCAAAGTCTCTATGGACATCACCCACACGTTCATAGGCGATCTGCGGGTGACGCTGCGTTCGCCCGCGGGAACGACGGTCGCGTTGCACGACCGTAACGGC
>DATEMG010000110.1:0-2028 GCA_035275805.1 Blastocatellia bacterium | reverse complement strand
GAAGCAAGCAGGCAAGGATGCCTGCGCTCCCAGGCAGTTTGCCTTACACTTTTCAAGGAGATCGAAATGAATAAACAAGCTCTATTGGCGCAACGCGGATATTTCAAGATGGTTCATGGCGTGACGCTGCGATTGATTGGAACGTTTTCGGACGAGGACCTTGATTATCGTCCGAAGCCGGACGCGCGTTCGGTGCGCGATCTGATCCTGCACATCTACGGGATGGAGCGCACGTTCGGGGAGGGAATCAAGCAGGGGAAACTCACCGCCGAGATTGAAAACGTTGCCATACCGGAGACGGCGGGAGGCAAGGCTGTGGCGGCGACTTTGAAGACCGTCGCAGATTGCCAGAAATACGCGCGCGAATGTCATCAGGCCGGCGATGACTCGCTGGCCCCGTTGACTGACGAAGACCTGGCGCGTCAACTCGAATCGCCGTTCGGCTCGTTTCCGGTGTGGCAGTATTTCAATTTCATTTACGACGAACACTGGCATCATCGCGGACAGCTTTACACATACGCCAGATTGGTAGGCAAAGAGCCGCCGATGCTCTACGACTACGAAAACTCGCCTGCATAGAAAACACGCCACGTAGCAACGAATTTATTCGTTACGTCACGTAACGAATAAATCGTTACTACGTGGACATTGTCGGAGTAACAGATGAACCTTCAAACGACAAGAGCGGAGGCGTTCAAAGCGCTCCACGAGCGGCACGGCGTGTTCGCCATTCCCAACCCCTGGGACGCGGGCTCGGCGAAGCTGCTGGCGAGCCTCGGATTTGAGGCCCTGGCCACCACCAGCGCGGGGTTTGCGTTTTCACTCGGAAAGCCCGACGGCTCAGGCGCCGTCAACCGCGAAGAGGCTTTGGGACACTCCCGGGTCATCGTCGAGGCCACGAGTCTGCCGGTTTCGGCCGATTTGGAGAATGGTTTTGGCGATGAACCGGAAACCTGCGCCGAAACGATCAGGCTTGCAGCGAATGCCGGCCTGGTTGGCGGATCCATAGAGGATGCGACGGGGCGTATCGAGGACCCTATTTATCCATTCGACCTGTCTGTGGAACGGGTCAAAGCCGCAGTGGGGGCTGCGCGCGGTTTGCCTTTCCCGTTTATGTTGACCGCCAGGGCCGAGAATTTCCTACATGGACGCCACGAACTTAAAGATACGATCCGGCGTCTCGAAGCCTTCGCCGACGCCGGGGCGAATGTGCTTTACGCGCCGGGCTTGAAAACGCGGGAGGATATAAGCGCCGTCGTCAAGGCCGTGGCGCCGAAGCCCGTGAACGTCGTTATGGGCCTTGGTGGCGCCAACTTCTCGCTCGACGAACTCGCCGGCCTCGGAGTGAAAAGGGTGAGCCTTGGTTCAGCCCTCGCCCGTGCGGCTTATGGGGCGTTCCTTCGCGCGGCGGAAGAGATTAGCCGGGAAGGCTCTTTTACTTTCGCAGAAGACGCCGTACCGTTTGCTAAGATCAATGCCATGTTCAAAGCCTGATTCGCGCATTCGCGGAATTTATCTTTCTTTCGCTGAGATAGTGTAGTAATTTTGCCCGCGCTTGCGGCCGTGAGTTGCGAGCGCGGACTACTCCCTCGGTTGGAAATCAGCCACGACATTTCGTGGGAACTAGCGATCCATCAGCCGGCCAAAATATCCCCAGTTAAAAACTCACCTTTGAGCTTTAGGCTTCGAATACAAGTTCCGCGACGGGAATTTTGATCTCGGTCGTTTCGTAATCTCTGAACCCCGTCTCAGCTAAGAGGCGTTATGAAGAACTCCGATTCGAATAATTGGTTGGTCCCGCTGTTGGCGGCCGTTGCGATCTATGTTCCGCTCTCGTCCACCATATCGCCGACGGATCAGAAATCATTGGCGCTGTCGCAATCGCCGTCGTTGATTCAGATGGTTCCTCTCGCAACACCGACGCCGGCGCCGACGCCGGCGCCGAGCCGGGTTCCGGGAGAAGCGGCGAGGTTGTTGTGCGATTTCTTCGGGTTGAATCTGGACGCCCAGGGTCAGAATGGCGGCCAG
>DATEMG010000109.1:0-9658 GCA_035275805.1 Blastocatellia bacterium | reverse complement strand
GAACCGCTTCCTGAATAAGAACGCCCATTTCTCGCAAAGGCGCAAAGGCGCAAAGGCGCCGCCATTTAATTCTCAAAAACCATTAGTCTGTCCACCCTCAGCTCACATTACGGACAGACTAAAGTCTGTCCCACCCCGAGTCGTTTCGATTTAGCTTCTTCTTCATCCCAGATCAGGGTATCAGCGGGTTTATTCAGGATGAGTTTGAGCGCGGCCTCCGCGTGCAGATGGGCCAGAGGCGGAGGAAAGCATTTTACATATATTGGACCGTCCACGTTCCTGGCTAGTGAAAGGAGCCGCTCCGTAGGTTGAGCGCGCTCCAGAAATTGTTGGCGCTTTTTCGTCCAGAGGTAGGCTACGTTGTGCGACAGAATAAGCAGCAAAATAATGGGCGGCGCCCATTTGTAATTCTTCGCGCAGCGCTCCTTCATAATGACGATCGCGGCGCCCACCAACCAGGCCAGCCCCGCGCTAGCCAGATAAGTTTGCCTGCTCGGTATTCTGTGCATGTAATCGACGAACATGTATGGAATAAACCCGATCCCCATCCAGATAAACGAGACGAAGATCAAGGATCGAAGCTCGCTGTTCGAGGATTGCGGATTGCGGCCTGAACGACTCCACAAAAACACCAAGGCCGCGGCCAAAATCCCCCAGAACCACAACATTCTTCCATAACTATTAGTCCAGGTCTCCCAGAACGGCGCCGACAGGACAAAACTCCTGTCCTGGAATCGGAACGAGTGCGAACGGGTCATAAAAATCGCTGACACGTATGGAACGCAGATAAGAATATGGGGGAGCAGATAAGGCGCCTGTCTCAATTTCGGTCTCGGAAAGAACAGGGGCAGCGCGAACAAGGCGATGAAAATAACGGCCGATTCCTTCGACAGGAGCGCGGGGATAAAGAAGCAGAATGACAGCGCCAGCCACCGCAACGCGGCGGTCTCTCGCTCCAGGAAGACCAGCCAGAATATGAACGAGAGGAACCCGAAGAAAAACATCAGGGGTTCATTACACGCCGAAAACCACATGATCGCTTCCGAGTGCCCTTCATAGACGGCGAAGAACGCGGCCGCCCAGAAGCTCGCCCGGTAGCCGACCGCGCGCCAGCGGCCCGCCGCAAACAGCAGCCAGCAGTTCAAGACGTGGAGGAGGATGTTTGCGGAATAGAACGCCGAAGGGCGCAGCCCGAACAGACCGTGGATCGCATACGAAATGATGAAGGTTGTCGCCCGCGGACGTTGGACCGAATCCTTCGCCATCGCCTCCCAACCTGAAATCGGGCCATAGACGAGCGCCTGCCCGATGTTCGGATAATCGTCCGAGATGAAGGGCTGGGTGATAGTGGGAAGATAAGCGCCGACGGCTAGAACGGCCAGAACGAATAACGGCGCCGCTTTCTCTTTGATGAAGGATCCGGCCATTCAAACGATCGAGTAATCGGTCAGCGAGCTCTTGTCGCCGAGCGTGGCGTTAGTGACTTTCGCGTTGCGGCCGATGAGGCAGCTTTTGCCGACGACCGAATCGCTGATTTCGGCGGCCTTCCCGACTCGCGCGCCAGCCAGCAGCACGGAGTTCTCTATACGCGCGCGTTCCTCGACGACGCAGTTCGGGCCGAGCGCCGAGTTGATTATTTCGACGCCGGGTTTGAAGACGCAACTCGGATCGATCACCGAGCGCGCGTCGACCTTGATCGTATCGGCGTCGGCCTTGTTTATGGGCAAAACGGGCCGCGCCACGTCGAAAGATTTCAACCGCCCGTTGATCAAGTCTTTGTTTGCCTGCAGGTAGCGGTACGGAGCGCCGATGTCTATCCAGTAACCGTGCCAGGTGTATGCGTAGAATTGCTCGTCGGCCGCTAGCAGAGCGGGAAAGAGCTGGTACTCGAACGAGAACTTCTCACCTGCCGGAATGTAGTTGAGGACGCTGGGCTCCAAAACGTAGACGCCGGCGTTGATCGTCTTGCAGGTGACTTCTTCAGGCTTCGGCTTCTCGACGAAGCGACGCGCCCTGCCGTCCGAGCCCGTCTCGACCAGGCCGTATGCGCTTGGGTTATCTACAGGGACGGCCGCGACGGTCGCAACGGCGCTCTTTTCGCGGTGATACGCGACGAGATCGGCGATGTCGATGTCGGTCAGGATGTCGCCATTGAACACTATGGTCGTCTGATTCAGGCGCTCCTGCGCGTATTTGTAAGCCCCGGCGGTGCCCATCGGCGTGGCCTCGACGACATAGCGAATGTGTAAACCGAGGTCCTCGCCTGCCCCGAAAATGCTCTCGATCTTATTGGGTTGATACGAAAGCGAAAGCGTGATGTCTTTGATCCCAGCCTGTTTGAGCAGCTCGAGCTGATAAAAAAGAAATGGACGATTGGCGAGTGGGACTATCGGTTTAGGCGTATGAATGGTCAAAGGCCGCAGGCGCGCGCCTTCTCCACCTGCCAGAATTAACGCTTGCATTAGAACGGATACTCTTCCTCCTCTTCCTTGAACCTGTCCCGTGAAACGGGGGAGTATAGCGCGTAGCGCCGAGAAATCAAAACTGATAAGGAGGCGGTCTGGAACGCCAGATTCGCCGACAATTTCAATCGCCCGGAGAATGACGGCCTCTTGACGATTGACGCGCGCAAATTGCACAGTATCGAGTCAGTCAACGCGGAATGAGGTTGAGTGTGAAGATTGAAGACTCCACGGAAAATTGTGAAGCCGACGTGATCGAAGCCGCCGGAGGCATACTCTGGCGCGAGACCGAGCGCGGGCGCGAGCTGGCTTTGATTCACCGCGGGCGCTACGATGATTGGACGTTGCCGAAGGGCAAGCTCGAAGAAGGCGAACGATGGCAGGAGGCCGCGCTGCGTGAAGTCAGAGAAGAAACCGGCTGCGACGCCGAGCTTGAGAGCTTCGCCGGCGCGGTTAGTTACAAGGTCAACGGCGTCGCAAAAGTCGTGCTCTTCTGGAATATGAGGTCCTCCGGCCATTGCCGGTTTCAGCCGTCGGAAGAGGTGATTGAAATGATCTGGGCGCCGATTCCGGAGGCGCTGGAGAAGATGTCACATCAAATCGAGAAGGAGTTGCTGAATGTCATCCGATAACCCTCCCACTCCTCAAATCCGATGGCCCCATTCTAGCGAACGCGCAATCGAAACCGTCGCCCCCTCATCAAAATCCTGAACGCATCGCTGATGGAAACGAGTTATAGTCGCTCTCAAGCCGCCCGTCGCAACGCAGTCCCACTTATCATCAACGGCGACGACTTCGGCTATTCCGAAGCCGTCAATCGCGCGATCGTCCTGGCGCATCGCGAAGGCGTGTTGACGAGCTGCAGCCTGATGGTCAACGAATGCGCCGCTACTCACGCCGTCGAGTTGGCGAGGTCGAATCCAGGCCTAGCGGTCGGTCTTCACCTGGCGTTGGTTCTGGGCCGCGCCGCATTGCCCCACGCCGAAATCCCTCACATCACCGACCCGAACGGCGATTTCACCGCCAGCCCGTTTCGAGCGGGAGTTCAATACTTTTTCAGCCTCGCCGCGCGACGTGAACTCCGTCGCGAGATGCGGGCGCAGTTCGAACGGTTCGCCGCGACGGGTCTCCGATTTTCGCACGTCGACGGCCACGCGCACTTGCACCAGCACCCGGTGATCTTCGACGAGTTGATAGAACTGTGTGAAGAATTCGGCGTCCGGCGCGTACGCGTGGTGAAGGGCGAGGTGCGGTTGAGTTTAAAGCTCGGCGGAAAAAATCTGCCGGGCAAGCTGCTCCTGGGAACGGTCTATAATCTGCTCGGGCGCTGGTGCGAGCGCAGGCTGCGCGGGCGAGGCTTCGTCCGGCCTCATAAAGTTTATGGCCTGCTGCAATCGGGCGATATGAATGAAGATTATTTGCTAGGTCTGATTCGATTGATCGGGCGGCCCGGTCAATTTGACGCCGCGAGCGGCGAAATATACGCTCACCCGCTCGCTTTCGACGCCGACGAGGCGGCGAAACGCGAAAACCCCGGCGGCGAGCGTGAATTGAAAGCTCTGGTCAGCGCCCGCGTCCGGAGCGCTATCGAGACCGCCGGTTTAAGGCCGGCTACTTACGAAACACTGTGGAATGCGGATCGGGAGTGGGGAGTAGGGAGTGGGGAATGGGGAGTGGGGAAATAACTTCTTTGACCCCATTCCCTACTCCCCACTCCCCACTCCCCTCTTCCAATCCACATTCCGCATTCCGGTGATCCGCAATTATGAAGACTTTTATCGTATTATTCGTCGCCATCTGCGTTCAGACGCTCGGCGACGTCTTTTTGACCAAAGGGATGAAATCTGTCGGCGAAGTCAACACGCTCGACCCGGTCGAGTTGTTCAACATTGGCCTGCAGGTCTTCACGAATCCGCTGATCTGGCTGGGCATCCTCCTTCTCGGCTTATTTTTCGGACTCTACCTGGCCGCGCTCTCGTGGGCCGATTTGAGCTTTGTGCTGCCGGTCACCTCGTTTGGTTACGCGATGAACGCGTTCCTGTCCTGGCGGTTGCTCGGCGAACACGTCTCGCTCACGCGGTGGATCGGGACGATAATCATCTGCGTGGGCGTGGCCACCGTCTCCCGCACCGAGCAAAGAACCACCAGTCCCGAGCCGGGAGGCGCCGCTTTATGAAGACCTTTCTGCTTCTGTGCAGCCTGGTCGTGGGCAGTTCGCTCGGTGAAATACTTTCGGCCAAAGGCATGCGGAAGGTAGGCGACGTTTCATTCCGCCCCAGGGCCCTAATCGGCGCGCTGGGCCGTATGTTCCGCAGTCCTTACCTCTTCGGCGGCGTCGCCTGTCTGGCGGTCGCCTTCTTTTCATTCATCAGCCTGCTCAGTTACTCCGACCTCAGCTTCGTCGCGCCGCTGACCGCCGTCACATACATTACCAACACTCTGGGAGCGCGATTCCTTCTGAAAGAACGAATCTCGAAATCGAGGTGGATAGGGACAATTCTCGTCACGATCGGGGTCGTGGTCATTTCGCTCGACAAACACATCAAAGACTTTTTCGAGACCCGCGCGATCGAATGGCTGGGGCTGCTCTACTCGCAGATTACGCCGGACGAGATGGTCAATCAGGCGGCGGCGCCCGTCGCGTTCTGGGCGCTGTTCGCGCTGCGCGCCGCTCTGCTCGCCTGCGCTGTCGCCGCCATCGTCTACTACATAATCGCGTTCGTGGCCGGACTGCTCTGGTTCGCCGACCGGCGCCGGCAGCGCGCGCTGGGTTTGAACTACACTCCATCCGCAACTATCTTCAAACCGGCGCGCGGGGCCGACGACGACGCATATGAAAATTTCGCCAGTTTCCTCCGGCAGGATTATCCCGAATACCAGGTCATCTTCGGCCTCCGCGAGGAGAGCGACCCGGCCGCGCCGATCATCCGCCGGTTGATCGCCGATTTCCCGGAGCGCGACGTCGAACTCGTCATCTCGTCGGAAGAGTTCGGCCACAACGCCAAGGTCTCGAACCTTCAGAACATGTACGCGAAGGCGAAGCGCGACTTGTTGGTGATAGCCGACAGCGACATTCGCGTCGGGCCCGATTACCTGCGCCGCGTCGTGGCCCCGCTTCGTCCACGATCCAACTCGCAAGCCGGCCTACAAGTCGAGAGGCCGGAGGTCGGTATGGTGACCTGCCTCTACCGCGGGACGAATGCGAAGACCTTCGCCGGATTGCTCGAAAACATCGGCGTGTCGTCGACGTTCGGCCCCGACGTCTGTTCGGCGCGCGCGCTACAGGGCGTCAAGTTCGCGTTCGGTTCGACCATCGCGATGCGGCGCGAGACGCTCGAACGCATAGGCGGCTTCCCCGCCCTGGCCGATTACCTGGCCGACGACTTCCTGCTCGGCAGTCACGCCGCGAAAGAAGGGCTGGAGGTAGTCCTTTCGGATTGCGTGGTCGAACACGTCTCCGCGCCCGAGACGTTCGCGGCGATGTTGAGACATCAACTGCGATGGGCCCGGACGGTGCGGGTCTCGCGCCCGTGGGGTTATCGCGGAATGATCCTGACTCACGGGGTGGCGACGGCGCTCGCCGCGACGTTGGCCTGGGGCTTTTCGGGCTTCGCATTGTGGTTACTGGCCGTGACGATCATTGCCCGGTTCATGCCTCTTTTCGCCGTCGGCGTGTACGGTTTGAAAGACCGCGCGCTGGCGAGATACTTCTGGCTCGCGCCGGTTCGTGATCTGATCGCGTTCGGCGTCTGGGCGGCCGGCCTGGTCGGAGATGAAGTCGAATGGCGCGGCGCGAGATTTCGCGTGTCACCGGGCGGAAAGCTGGCGCCGGTTGATGTAGAATGACGTCTCACTGACCGACATTTCCCGCGCGTGTTGAAATGAAAACCAACAAAGCGCCATTTAACTGGGAGAAAACAATGAAAAACAAGTTTCTGATCTATTCCTTATTGATTTTTGGCCTGATCGGTTCGGCTTGCAGTTCTACAAAATCCGAATCCAAGAGCCCAACGGCTTCGGCCTCGGCCCAGAAGTTCGAAGTCAAAGGCAAGGTCGTCTCTGTGGACAAGGCCAAGCACGAAGTGACGATCGCGCACGAAGAGATCAAAGGGTTCATGGAAGCGATGACCATGCCGTTCACGCTGCTCGATGATTATGTCTACTCCGAGTTGAAACCCGGGTCGCAGATTCTGGCCACGCTGGTCGTCGATCAGGGGCGCACGTGGCTCGAAGACGCGGTCGTCTCCAACGCCGATCCGAACCAGGTCGGCAGAACCGAAGATACCGGGGTTGAACCCGCCGCCGGGGCTGAGACGCCCGATTTCGCGCTGGTCAATCAGGACGGCAAGAAAATCAACTTCAAACAATATCGCGGGAAGGCGCTGATTATGACCTTCATCTACACGCGATGCCCGCTGCCCGATTATTGCCCGCTGATGACCCAGAACTTCAAGACAATCAACAGCGAATTACAGAACAAGCCCGCGCTGCGCGACAAGACGCATCTGCTCAGCGTCACTGTCGATCCTGATTACGACAAACCGAACGTTCTGCGCGACTACGGCGCGAGCGCCGCCAAATTGGACAACGACGGGTTCAAGCGATGGGAGTTCGCCACCGGCAGCCCCGAGCAGATCAAGGAGGTCGCGCAGTTTTTCGGATTGAACTACTGGAAGGATGATAAGGATAAGAATCAGGTCATCCACGGATTGCGCACCGTCATCATCACCCCCGACGGCAAGGTTGCAAAAGTCTATCGTCACAATGACTGGAAGCCGGAAGACCTGGTGAAGGATTTGGAGAAGTTGAAGCTGAGTTGACGAGAAGACTTCAGAAGGCGCCTGACCACATCTTCCTCTCCCGCATTTTCCTGTCCCGGTTTTGCCGACGGGAAAATGCGGGAGAGGAAAATATAGACCGCGGAAACTCATAGGCTTTCGAGAAGTTCTCGGAATGTATAGTCGATCAACTTTTCGTCCTTGCCAAAATAAAACCCGACCTGAACGTAAGAATTCCAGAACCCCCAGCTAGCGGTCCATCTCCACCCACCAATGTCATACTCAATCGAGTCTATCTGGCTTTTGATATGTGGCTCCTGATAATCGGACATTAATTTATCCCTGGCTGTGACCTTGTCGAAATCCCCGTGACTGAACTCTTGGCTCTTGAGGAAATCCAGGACTTTCGCTTTGTCGGTTCCTTTGGGAAGCTCTGACTTTATGCGCCGCTCGATATTTTTCGACGTCGGCAATGTCATGAACTCCCAGGCTTCGTGTAATAAAAAGGGCGCGCCTAATAGCCCAACAAGAATAAATGGAGCCGCGATGGACGCCAAGATTCCCTTCAAATGTTGTTTCACACGGCCCCCTGTAAAAAGGTTTGTCAGAGAATCGCCAATCAGCCTTTGAAAAAATTCTTCAATATGAACCAGACGTTCGCCGGCCGCTCGGCCAAACGGCGCATGAAATATGGGTACCAGTATTCGCCATACGGCACGTATATCCGCATACGATATCCCTCACGCGCGAGTTTCAATTGCAGATCGCGGCGTATGCCGTAAAGCATCTGGAATTCGAAGGCGTCTCTCGAAACGCCCTCGGCGGCGGCGAATTCTTTGGTCGCGGCGATCATCTTCTCGTCGTGCGTGGCGACACCGTGGTATATGCCGCTCTTGAGGAGTTTCTTCATCAGCCTGACGAAATTCGCGTCCACGTCGCTCTTTTCTGGAAAAGCCACATCTTCGCGCTCCTTGTAAGCGCCCTTGCACAACCGGACGCGCGCGCCCAGGGCCAGCGCGTCATCGACGTCCTTCTCGGTGCGGTAAAGGTAGGCCTGCAGCACAATGCCTACATTACCCTGTTCGCCGTAAAGCCGTTTGAATATGCGCAGCGTGGCGTCGGTCTTCGACGAATCCTCCATGTCGATCCGCACGAAGTTGTTGTGGCGTTTGGCCGCCTCGACTATCCGGCGCGCATTCCTCAAACAATAATCTTCATCAATGTCCAATCCCAATTGTGTCAGCTTGACCGAGACGTTGGAATTGACGCCGGCGTCCTCGATGTGATCCAGAACGCGCAGGTATTCGCGCACATCGGATTCGGCTTCGGCGCTCGACGTCGTGCTTTCGCCCAAGTGGTCGAAGGTCGCCGCCATCCCTGCGCGGTTGAGTTCCAGAATCGCCAAGATCGCGTCATCGATGTTTTCGCCGGCGATAAAGCGGCGCGTGACCTGGCCAAATCCCGGGAGTTTTGAAAAAAAATCCTTCAGCTCGGTTTTTTGTGAGAGATATAAAAGGGCGGCTCTGGATATCATGCATAGCTCCGTCATTCGTAAATTATCATTCCGTCCGGGGCTTGCCTCCGAACCGAACTTTATCACACCGCCTCCGGTCTCCATCAACCGATGGTCAAAACGGGAAATCCGGCGCTATAATCGTCGCCGTAATATTCCTGAGCGAAATACAACCGCAGGATGCAACGATGGTTATACTACTGGTGATTGCCCTGACGCTCTACCTGGCTGGCGCGTTCTATTCAATCTACACGTTCGCCACAAGATCCAAGCGGTCCGACCGCGACCTGAAGCTCATCATGGGGCTTGGTTTTGCGGCCCACACGGCCGCGATTGTGGCGGCCTGGCGGGAGGCTGGCCATTTTCCGGTGATCAGCCCGAAAGAGGTGAGTTCGTTCATCGGGTGGGCGATTGCGGGCTATTACCTGGCCGTAAGTCGACGCTATAATACGCGGGCGTTGCCGGCCTTCCTCCTTCCCCTGATTTACTTGTTCATGTTCACATCGCTGCTGCTGCCGGCGCGGGCCGAGGCCGTGCCGCGAATGTTGGAGAGCGCGATTTCGGCAGGCCCATTGATCCAGATCATCTTCCCCGTTCACGTCACGCTGGTCATCGCCTCTTACGCGGCCTTCGCCGTCACTTTCGTTTGCGGCTTGATGTATTTGATCCAGGAGCGAGAATTGAAGGCCAAGCGCTTCGGCGCAAGCTCCGAGCGGTTGCCGGCGCTGAACACTTGCGACGAGATCGGCTACCGCAGCGTGACGATCGGATTCGTATTGCTGACGCTGGGCGTCGCCACGGGTATCTTCTGGAACAACCAGCGCGACGGACGTTACTGGCACAACGATCCTAAAGAGGTAATGGCGCTCATCACCTGGATTGTTTATCTCTTCCCGATCCACTAC
>DATEMG010000108.1:0-15393 GCA_035275805.1 Blastocatellia bacterium | reverse complement strand
CAAGGCGTTGGACTCAGAAGTCCAAATCGTAACTGGCGACTTAAGAGCCTGGTCACGATGTACCGCCGCAAACTTGGTTACGATGTGTGACCGCAGGCGGGACACCAAGTGTCACCGCCTAACACTGACATCTGACATCTGTTCCTCACTGACATCTGAGGCGATTATGTCAAGATGGGCCGCGCGGATTGAGGGGCCCCGCCTCTAGCCAACGCCTCCAGGCGCGCGACGCGATCCTCGGTCGAGGGGTGCGTGCTGAAGAGTTTGGTGATGCCGCCGCCCGAAAACGGGTTGACTATGAACAAATGCGCGGTCTCCGGGTTGCCGGAATGGATCGGAATCTGCTGGCTCCAGGCGTCGATCTTGCGCAGCGCGCTGGCGAGCGCAAGCGGGTCGTCAGTCAGACGCGCCCCGGCCTCGTCGGCAATGTATTCGCGCGAACGCGAGATGGCCATCTGGATCAGCGGCGCGGCGACCATCGCGACAATCATTCCGAAGATCGCGACCAGCGGATTCGGGGCCTCATCATCGTCGGATCTGCCGCCGAAGAAGAACGCGAATTGCGCGAGGTAGCCCAAAGCGCCGGCCAGCGCCGCAGCAACGGTCATAATCAGAGTGTCGCGGTTCATTACGTGAGAAAGTTCGTGTCCGATCACGCCGGTCAACTCGCGCCGGTCGAGCATTCGCATCAGCCCCACGGTGGCGGCCACCGCCGCGTGCTGCGGGTTGCGCCCCGTGGCGAACGCGTTCGGGGTGTCTTCCGGAATGATGTAGACGCGCGGCATCGGGATGTTGGCGCGCTCGGCGAGCTGGCGCACGATGCCGTACAACTCCGGCGCTTCGGCGTCAGTAACCTCTTGCGCGCGATACATCCGCAGTACGATCTTGTCTGACCACCAGTAGCTGACGAAGTTCATCCCGCCGGCCAGCACGATGGCGATCATCAGCCCCCCACGACCGCCGATCGCCTGTCCTATGAAAAGAACCAGCGCGGTGAGCGCGGCGAGCAGAAGCAAAGTCTTCAATCGATTCCCAGCCATAATTCTTCTCCTCTCCTCTCGGGCGCGCATAACGCGCGCGCCAAATAAAAAAGACCTTTTACGAATTGCCAATCACGGCGCCGCAAAAGGTCTTGATCTTTCGGCCTTGAGCGGCCTCGCTGACGAGCCGGATCGCCTTTTCGGCGGCGATCGTCCTGACGACTCATTCATATCCTCGCTATGCGCGCAGGATGATCTACTCCCCTTCTGATGATTGAAGAATGAAAATAGCTAAACGTGAGACGAGCGTCAAGCCCCTACTATAAACGCCCTTAAAGGCATTTAAGTTCTTTCGCATCGGCCATTGGCTATTGAATATTGACCATTTCAGCCAAAGCCTCGACCGGATTTGAGGCGCTCCATTCTTACCCAGCCCTTTCCTTCGTAGCCGAAATTGAACAATTCGGGATGGAGCAGTTCGGCCAGAATCTCCAAGGATTCAACCAGGCGCGGCCCCGGGCGATTGAAATACTGATTGCCGTCGGCGACAAAGACGCGATCCTCTTTTGCCGCTTTCAACTCTCGCCATTCGGGTTTGCCGCTCAGCAAATGCGTCTCTTCCATCGTGCGCGCGATGTCGAAGCCGCAAGGCGAGATGAAGATCACGTCGGGGTCAGCCGCGACCAGCGCCTCCCAACTCATCCACGGAGAATGTTTACCAGCCTCGCCGAAGAGGTTAACGCCGCCGGCCATCTCCACCATCTCCGGCGACCAGTTGCCAGCCGCCATCAGCGGCTCGATCCATTCGACACAGGCCACGGTCGGGCGCGACTGCGTCGTTCTTGCCTTCGCTGCGATCTCATCCATTCGCCGCCGCATCCTCGCGACAAGTTCTTCGCCGCGTTCGGTCGCGTTCAGAGCTGCGGCCACGCGGCGAATGTCCGACCAGACGTCGGCCAGCGCGTTCGGTTCGAGCGAGACGATGACGGGTTGCGAGCTTGTGAACTGGCACACGGCCTGCTCGACGTCCTTGAGGCTGACCGCGCAGACCTCGCATTGCGACTGGGTGACGATGTGCGTGGGCCGCAGGCTTTCGAGCAGATCGGCGTCGACGCGGTAAACGCTCAGCGCCTCCTGCAAGATCGCTTTGACGCGCTCGTCAATCTCGTAGCTCAACCCCTCGACCTCGAACTTCGGGCTGGTGCAAACGGGCAGGCGTTTGACCGAGGCGGGGAAGTCGCATTCGTGCGACCGCCCTACCATTTGCGATTCGAAGCCGAGCGCGCAAACGATCTCCGTGGCGCTGGCGATGAGTGAAATGATACGTGGCTCGGCCATTTTCAACCTCCCCAACTAAAAGCTTATAGCAGTTAGCAAGCGCGTGTACGGTGTGGGGCGATTTGTTTAATCGCCCTGCTTGTGGCTTCGTCCGATCAGGAAAAGAGCGCGAGTAAACAACTCGCGCCACATTCCCGTTCACGCATTTGCTAACCGATCTAACGCTTGGCGCGCAAGGCGCGCCCCCGGATCAGTTCGTTGACTACCGGGTCCAGGTAATATTCCGTGATCCATTCGATCACGGGGACGCAGACCGCGTCGCCAAAGCCGAAGAGCGCTTGATTTGCGGGCGCGGAGATTTTGTAATCATCCGCGCCCATAAGCCGGGCGCATTCGCGCGGCGTGAAGAGTCTCGCAAAATATTTTCCTTTGCCGGCCTTGAACAATATTTGCCTGCCGCTGCCGCCGCGCGGCGTGCGCAGACAGCCGGCCATGCCGTCGGTTCTCAATTCGGCCATCGACTTGCCCTGCCTGACACGGCGGAAGACCGCGCCGTAGCGCCACTTCGAGCCGGCTATCATCCGCTCCGCCGCCTCGCGGTGTCGAGGACTCATTTGATTCAACAGGTACTCGGCGCGCTCGGCGCTCCACCATTCGGGCGCGTCGTCGGGCAGGTCTTCGAGAATCTTTTCCAGCCTGATCGCGGTCTCAGGCGGCGCGGGCAGAGCGCGTATGTCCCAATTGATTTCGGGATGCGAGGAGATGAATTTCGCCAGCGCCGGCGGCCTCAATTCATCTAGGTCGAGAGGTAGCGGTTGCGGCGAAGATTTTTCCCGCAACACGCCCACGACGAACAGTCGCTGCCTGCTCTGCGGAGTGAAGCGCGACGCGTCCAGAACGAACGCGTCGACGGAGTAGCCGAGTCCGTTCAGCGCCAGCAGCGCCTCTTTAAAATCGTCGCCGCCGCGCGAGGTCAGAAAGCCGGTGACATTTTCGATCAATACCACGGGCGGGCGGCGCTTCTTCATCTCATCGAGAATTCTGACGAAGCCCCAGAAGGCAGACGACTGTTCGCCGCGAAGCCCGTTGCGCGAGCCTGCCAGGCTGAGGTCGTTGCAGGGGAATGAAGCCGTCGCCAGAGTCACCGTCGGAACGTCTTTCACCGAAAGGTTGTGGATGTCGCCGAGCTTGAAATGCTCGTCCGCATCGCCGTAATGCGCGTCGTACATCTCGCGCTTTCGTTCGTCCACGTCGTTCGCAAAAGCGACAGACCAGCCCTGCCGCTCCAATCCCATTCTGACCAGGCCTATCCCGGCGAAAAATTCCGCGAAGGTCTTCTGCGGCGCCACGGACATGACGTCCGGTTTGATTTTGCCGCTCAAAACTCTCAAGGTCGTTTCAACGCATCCTTCCAGATCCTTGCGGATGTCGCTCTCCCAGAATCGAATCACCGTCCAGCCTTGTGACAGGAGTTCGGCGGTTACGGCGCAATCGCGGCGCATGTTGCGGCGAATTTTTTTGAGCCAGTAATCCCTCGACTTCGTCCGCTCGAATTGGTCTTCGAGCGCCGAGAGTTTTCGTTTCCGCCACTGGCCGCCGTGCCAGAAATCGCCGTCAATGAAGATGATCGTCTTATGCGCCGCCAGAACGACGTCGGGCTTGCCGGGCAAATTCGCCGAATTGGGTTTGTAGCGCAGCCCCTCTGCCCAGAGCGCCTTTCGAAATTTCATCTCCGGGGTCGTGTCGCTCGCGCGAACCTTCCGCATAATCGCGGAGATGTCTCTTGTGCTCGACATAGATAACAGTTTTCAACACGAATGGTCGAAGGGTCAAAGGGCCAAAGACCTGTCTGGTTTTTACTTTGGCCCTTTGACCCTTCGACCATTCGTGTTGAAAAAAGTCTACTCCCTTACACGCACTTAGAGAAGCCGCAATCGCGGCAGGTGTAGCACCCGCCCGCGTACTCGATCTGCTTGCTGCTGCATTCCGGGCAGGTGGTGATCACCTTCTTCGAGTCAATCACAACCGTGTTCGGCGCGACCGTGTTGGGAACTCCGGTCGCGGCCGGCTGCGGCGCGGCCTGACGCTGTTCGGCTTGAGCCGTCCCTTGTTTGGCCGTGGCGCGCGCGGAATCGGGGAGGTTCATCAAGCGGCGCTTGGTGAGCATGATGCATTCGGCTACGACCTGCTCCGGCGACGTGCAGAGCCGCTCGTTGAACCAGACCGAATGGTTGCCGATGACCTTGTTGAGGCTGGCGGCGACCTGTTCGGGTTCGAAGCCCCCGCGCAGCATCTTCGACGCGAGCAGTCCCACGGAGACTGAAAGCCCGGCGCCGGTGGCGAAGACTTCGAGCACGCGGACGCCGTCGTGATTGACCGTGACGTAGAGGTTCTGGTGATCGAACGAAATTTGCCACGTCGAACCGGTCAACTCGCGCGGGCGCTCGATCTTGCCCGAAGGCTCGACCCTGGCCGGCTGAACCGTCGGAGGAACAGCGGCAATCGCCGGGAACTGGGCTTCGGGTTTCTGTTCGGCCTTCTGCCCGGAACCGACGGCCGTCAGCACCTGATTGTCGCGCGAGCCGTCGCGGTAATAACTGACGGCCTTAACACCCATCTTCCACGCCAGCCGATGCACTCGGTCAGTGTCTTCAATCGAATAACTCGACGGCGCGTTCACAGTTTTGCTGATGCTGTTGTCGACGTGATCCTGAAACGCTTTGAGGACGCGGAGGTGGTCGTCCGGCATCAGCGTGTGCGCGTCAACGAAGTACTCGGGCAGCTTGTCACGGTTCTCGACTATGAAACTGGCCGCGCGTTCGATTGAAGCGGGATCGGTGTTATCGAGTTCTATGCCGAGCGCCTCGGCCGCGATCGGGTGCGCGTAAGTGCGCGTGCCCAGCGTGTCGCGTCGCACGTATGCGTAAGAGAAGTTAGGCTCGCAGCCCGAACTGGTCTCGGCGACGAGCGAGATGGTTCCAGTAGGCGCTACCGTTGTCACTTCGTAATTGCGTGGAGTGAGCGGGACCGAGCGTTCGAGTCCGACCTCTTTGTAGATCAGGTCTTCGTACAATTCACGGTTCGGCTCGAATTCCGGCATCGCGCCTTTCTCGGCGCCGAGCGCGAGTGACGCCCGCCACGACTCTTTGCGGAAGAAGTCCATCATCATGTCGGCGAACGCGGTCGCCTCTTCGCCACCGTAAGAGATGCGCTTATGCAAACAGAGGTCGGCGAAGCCCATAATGCCAAGTCCCACGGGGCGCGTGCGTTGCACCGTGTCTTGAATCTGCGGCAGAGGCCAGTCGCAGGAGTCGATCACATTGTCGAGGAAGCGCACGCACCAGTAGATGTCCTCGGAGAACCTATCCCAGTCGATGTCGTCGGTCTTCTCGTTGTAATACTTCGCCACGTCAATCGACCCGAGATTGCAGGCGTTGTAATCATGTAAAAGTTGTTCGGCGCAAGGATTAGACGCCTTCTTCAACCCCATCGAGTTGCGCAGCGGGTTATGACGATTCACGTTGTCGATGAAGATGATTCCGGGTTCGGCCCAACGGTGAGTCGAGGCGATGATGCGCTCCCAGATGTCGGGCGCGTAAACCATTCCCGGTTTTGGCGGCTGCTGGCCTTTGTAGACATAATCGCCGCCCTGTTCCCCGTCGACGTTCGTCGCCAGCGGATCGAAGATCGGGCGCTCCCACGGCTGGCCTTCGAACTCGGTCTGGAACCATTCGTTGTTTTCGACGGCCTTCAGGAATTTGTCGGTGACGGTGACCGAGATGTTGAAATTGGTCAGCGACCTCTGGTCGGTCTTGGCCTGAATGAATCGCAGGATGTCGGGGTGATGAACCGACAGAATGCCCATGTTCGCGCCGCGCCGGACACCGCCCTGCTTGACGGTCTCGGTCATCGTGTTGACGATCTGCATGAAAGATACCGGGCCTGAAGCCATTCCGCGGCCTTCGCCGACAGGCGTACCCGCGGGACGCAGCCGCTCGTAGGTCATCCCGGTGCCACCACCTGATTGATGAATCAGCGCGCAGTATTTGGCGTGCTCCATGATTCCTTCGAGCGAATCGGGCACCGGCAGGACGAAGCAGTTATGCACGACGACCTGATTGGCGACATATGTATGGTCTTCTTCGACCTCGAAGTTGTATACAGTGGCGTACTCTTCGGTCAGTTCAACTTCGCGCACTCGATAGAAGCCGCCACGAGCCATGCCAGCGTTGTAGGTAGGTCCGAAGGAGACAGACCACGGACGAACGCTGGCATTCGGCGGCATATACTCCGGGCTCAGCGTCGGGTAATATCCCAGCCGTATGGCGATCTCGAAAAGTTGCCTGACCAGGATTTCATTCGAGAGTGTGATGCGGATTTGTTGCGCGTTGATCGGCGTGCCGTCGCCGTCCGCGGCGCCTTTGAGGAAAGCGGCTTGAATCTGTTCGTCGGCGGTCATTATCCACTGCGGCACGCGCTTGTGATTGAATCCGCTGGCGAAGTTGTTTTGCAGCCATAGCGCGAACAGCTTCGAGTTGACGCGTACACTGAGCCAGGAACTGCCGCGCGCTTCGTGATTGGTTACGGTCTTGCTCGCGGTCAATCCCAATCGATCTTGCAGGATGGCGCAGATGCGGTCGGCATACTCCTGTTCGTCCGCCGAGAGCGTGAATCGGATGTCACGTCCGTCAGTAATCGAACCTTCGGCGATGTACATCCCAAGCAGCCAGGCGATCTCTTCATCTACTTGAACTCCCGCGCGCACGGGCGAAACATGTTGCGAAATCGGGCCGCTGCGCATTTTGCGATCAATATTCGGTTGATAGATGAAATCGCCCACCTGCGCGCCCGCAATATCAATTGTGATTGGTTCGCTGGCGTGTTCGGCGGAGCAGCCGATCTGGACGAAATGGCGCTTCGGCTCCAGGTCTGCCGCGTCAATCCATCCTTGATCGGTAAAGAATGGATGCTCTCCGGTCACGCGCATCCCCGGCAACTTGTCAATCTTGATGCGATAGAGATAACCCTCACGCCGCATAGTCTCGGTCACGCGGCGGTATCTACCTCGATGGGTAAGTACGAGATCGCCATCACTGATCTCTTCGATAGGCCTGGGGCCATTGATCGTACTGATCATGGTTCCGGCGGGGAAACAGGCTGCCAATTGACCCTTCGGTTTGCCTGCGTTGACCAGACAAGGCGTGTTCGGAATGAAGGCGCGAGTCTCCATCAGCCGCGTCATATTGATCATAAACTCTTCGCGGCGGGTCGGGTTGGTCTCGGCTTTGGCTACGTGGCTGACGACTCGTTTGACTATGTCATCCCATTGCTCGAGCGGGTTGCCTTTGATGTCCTTGAGTGAATAACGTTTTGCGACTACGCGTTGGGCGTTGATTCCCAGCGGAGAATAGTGCGCCGCTGGGGCGTTGAATTTAATGACTTTTTGTTTGCTTACACTCATGGCCCTTATCCTTGTGTCCTTGGTGTCTCCCTTGGTCCTGATATATCGATTTGTCTGATTTGATACAACCGCCAGACGGGCAGAAGTCCGGAAAGTCAGGGTGGGGACGCAAGTCAGCGGTGGTCAGGGGGCCGTGACAGGCGACACTTGAGCTGTTCGAGACTCGGAACGCTCACGGTACAACGAACGAAAAGCGCCCGGGTCACTGCGGATTTGCTGTCCTCTTGGCTTTGAGCGAGGGCGAATATAGTCCACTAGATACAGACTGTCAACAGCATTTCTCAACTATATCTTGTGGTCGCGCGTAAGTGGCGGCATGTAAACGCGATATTTTGCCGGGGCTCTTATCTGAGTTTCAAGAATGGGACAGGGGCCGAAACTACTCCCCGCCGCTGCTCAGCATGACGGCATGTAGGGCTGAGGGATTTGCGCTTGAGTATTTGAGTGATCTCTACTACATTCGGGTGTTCGATGTAACAATCACTTCTACGCTTACAAGCGAGGTTCACGAATTATGATCACATGGCTTGTGTTGATTTACGGAATTCTTATAGCCGTCGGCGGCGTGATGGGATACGTCAAGGCTCAAAGTATGGCCTCACTGATCGCGGGCGGCATTTCGGGGATAGCGCTGATTGGCGCGGCGGTGGCGATGATGAAAGGCGCTTACTCCGCCGGCTGGTGGGTTTCATTGATCGTGGCTGCGCTACTGCTGGTCAGGTTCGGGAAAGGGGCGCTGTCGGAAGGCTTCAAAATGATGCCCGGCGGAATGGTCATCATCTTGAGTATAATCGTCATCGCCGTGTTGCTCACGCATCGCGAGCAATAGGAACACCAATTCACTACAGGTAAATTTCGGGAGTCGTTCGTGTCGCAATGAGCGACGCCCACAAACAACGAAAAATGAAAATAGACAGGATTTACAGGATTGTTCAGGATTTTGCGCATTGAGTTGAATCCTGAGAATCCTGTGAATCCTGTCTATTTTTTCGCAGGAGGCAATAAACGAGTATGGGCAATGTTGTATATAAACCGCAGACATTCGATCTGAGTGGCTTGAACGGCATCTCTGACGGGACGCTGGCGATGCACTTCAAGCTCTACGAGGGGTACGTGACCAACACAAACCTTCTCAACGAGCAGATCGCCGAGATGTCGAAGGGCGAGATCACGGCAAAAGAGATGCCGGTCTTTTCCGAACTGACCCGCAGGCTTGGCTTCGAATACAACGGGATGGTTCTGCACGAGTGGTATTTCGGGAACATGAAGAAAGGCGGCAGCGGCGACCCCGAGAAGAATTCGGCTTTCTACAAGGCCGCCGAGGTTAGCTTCGGCAGTTATGAGAACTGGAAGAAGAACTTCGTGAACACGGGGAAGATGCGCGGCGTGGGATGGGCCGCCTGTTACCTGGACCCGGTCGCCGAGCGGTTGTCGAATCACTGGATTAACCTGCACGAGACGGGCAATGTCGCGGGCTTTAGCCCGATCCTGATCATGGACGTGTGGGAGCATGCCTTCATCCGCGATTACGCGCCCGCTGAACGCCCGAAATACATCGAGGCCTTCTTCTCGAACATCAACTGGGCGGCCTGCGACGAACGGCTGGCTAAAAGGGGCGCGTCACGTCCTGCCGTGATCGGTTGAAGGGATTAAAGCTGGATGTGGTCAGCTACCTGAAATGGCGGCAGCCTTTGGGGCGCCGGCGCCCCAAAGGCTACGCCGATCCGATTTATGGATGCGCTTCAATGTTTGAAGTGGCGCATTGCGGTGAAGACCATCGCCAGGTTGTGTTCGTTCGCCGCTTCGACCACCTCTTTATCGCGCACGGAACCGCCGGGTTGGATGACGGCCGTGACCCCGTGTTTGGCCGCCTCGTCGACTCCGTCGCGGAAAGGGAAGAAGGCGTCTGAGGCCAGGACGCACCCCAAGAGCGGCAGTTGCGCTTTCATCGCGCCGATCCTGACTGAGTCCACGCGCGACATCTGGCCCGCGCCCACGCCGATTAACTGATTTTCGGCGGCGTAGACGATCGCGTTCGATTTGACGTGCTTGCAGACGGCCCACGCGAAGCGCAGCGCGCGCAGTTCCGATTGTGTCGGCTTGCGGTCGCTGACGATCTTGAAATTCTCTTCGTCAAGCAGCGCGGCGTCGCGGTCCTGAACCAGCGCGCCGCCGCTGATCCTTCTTATCTCGAAATCCGCCGCCCTTGGTCCGCGATCAGCTACAGGCGCTCCCATTTTCAAGACGCGCAGGTTTTTCTTCGCCGACAAGACCTGCTTGGCGCCTTCGGTGAAATCGGGCGCGATGATCACTTCGGCGAACATCTCGGCGATCTCGCCCGCCGCCGCCTCGTCCACTGATCCCGAGAAAGCGATAATGCCGCCGAAGGCCGAGACAGGGTCTGTGGCTTTGGCCCGGGCGAAGGCCTCCGCCGGAGTCGAAGCGACGCCCGCGCCGCAGGGGTTGGTGTGTTTGATAATCGCGCAGGCATGGGGAAGGTCGTGTGGCTCGATTGCGCCCTTGGCCCGCGCGTCGATCAGATGCATGTGGCGCAGCTCCGCGATCAGCTCCCACGCGGCGTCGCTGTCGATCAGGTTGTTGTACGAAAGCCCCTTGCCCTGCAGTTGTTCAGCCGTCGCGACGCCGCGCTCCGTTGAGCCGGCGATTTTATATAGCGCGGCGCGCTGGTGCGGATTCTCGCCGTAGCGCAGCCCTGTAATTTTGCGCAAATTGATCTCGATCGCATCGGGCAGTCCCATAACGTCGGTTTGTGTCGTTTCCTTAGACGCCAGGAACCGGGCGATCTCTCTGTCGTAATCGGCTGTGTGTTTAAAGGCCCTGACGGCGAGCCCGTGGCGTAGATCGAGCGTCAATTGGCCGCCGTGCTGATCGAGTTCGTCTGCGACCGTCGGGTAATCATCGGGATCGACGACCACGGCGACGTCGTTGTGATTCTTGGCCGCCGATCGGATCATCGCCGGGCCGCCGATGTCAATGTTTTCGATCGCCTCCTCCATAGTCACGTCGGGCTTTTGAATAGTCTGACGGAACGGATAGAGGTTGACTACGACAAGGTCAATCGGCTCTATGCCGTGTTCGCGCATCTTCGCGCAATGCTCCTGGTTCGAGCGGACGCCGAGGATGCCGCCATGAACTTTCGGGTGCAGAGTCTTGACGCGACCGTCGAGCATCTCGGGAAAGCCGGTGAGGTCCGAAACGTCGCGCGCATCGATTCCGTTCTCGCGCAACAGCTTCGCGGTGCCGCCGGTCGAAATGATCTCGACGCCGCGCCTGGCAAGCTTCCGCGCAAACTCGACCAATCCCCGCTTGTCCGAGACGCTGATGAGCGCCCTGCTGACCTTCTTCAATGATTGTTCCTGCACGTTGGTCTCCTGATCGGTTTTGGCCTGTAACGTTTCAGTTTACGGGAAAGCAGTAAAAGGTCAACTTACCACCATCCCAGAATCTTCCACCAGACCAGTCCCACCGAAGACCAGATCAGGATGTTCGCCACGGAGGCGATCAGCCCCAACTGCCACCATTTTTGCTGCGAGACGTAATCGGCGCCGAAATAGATCGGCCCGGGCGTCGTGCCGTAATGGGTCAGCCCTGCGGAAAGATTTGAGAAATAGGCCAGCAGGGCGGCGGCCAGGAACGGCGGCGCTCCGGCCAGCGTGACGACGATCAGGAACGGCGTGTACATCGCCAGCGCGTGCGCCGAGATGCTGGCGAACGCGTAATGGGCGTAAAAGTAGATCAGTAAAAGTAATCCGAGCGCGGCCCACCATTTCCATCCCGAAGTGAATCCGGCGGAGGATTCGGCGAACTTCCTCGTGATCCCGCTCTCGCCCAGGGCTTCGGCCATCCGCACCATACCACCGTACCAGATGAAGACGTCCCATGCCGCGCGCTCAGCAAGCGCGTCCTCCCAAGTGATTACCCTGGTCAAAAGCAGCAGGCAGACGCCGGCCATCGCCACGACCGAATAATCGACGCCATGCAACCTGTTCGTCGTCGCCCACATCAACGCGATGAAGGCGAACACGAGCATCATGACTATTTCGCGCCACGTCATACGGCCCATCTTTTCAAGCTCCGACCTGGCAAACTTCGCCGCGTCGGGCGTGTAGGTGACTTCGGGCGGGAAAAGCCGGTAGAGCAGCAACGGCGTGATTGCCAGACAGACCAGGCTGGGCGCGATGGCGCCCAACAGCCACGTCTGATAGTTCAGATCGATCCCGCCCTGCTGTCTGGCGAATCGCTGGATCAACAGGTTGCCCGCCTGCCCGGTCAGAAACGTGGCGCTGATGATCACTTCGCATTGGTACATGAAGCTCATCAGAAACGAACCGAGACGCCGGGCGGTCGGCCCCGGCTTCGAGTCGTAGGTCTCGGCGACGCTCTTGGCGATCGGGAAGATGATCCCGCCCGACCGTGCGCCGTTCGACGGGATCACCGAGGCGAGCAGAAAATCGGTTCCGACCAGCGCGTAGCCCAATCCGAGCGAGCGATGGCCGATGGCGCGAATGAAGAGCAGCGCGATGCGCCGCCCCAGGCCGGTCTTTATCATTGCCCGCGACATGAAGAACGCCGCGAGCACCAGCCACACGACGGGGTCGGCGTACCCGGCCAGCGTCGATTTGATGCGAAGCGTCTCGACGGCTTTCGAATCGGGCCGGGCCGGATCGGTCACCGTTCCGATCATCGCCTCGCTGAGAGGCATTGATTTCGTCAACGCAATCGCCGCGATTCCGAGCAAGACCATCGCCCCGCCGGGCGCAGGCCGCAAAATCGAACCGACGATGGTCGCGATGAAAATCGCCAGCAACCGCCAGGATTGCGGCGTAACTCCTTCAGGCACTGGGGCCAGGTAAATGGCCAGGCCCGAAAAAATTGTAATCGCCCATTTAAGGATTAAATTGCGGGTTTGAGACCGGGGGGCTTTATCTTCGGCGCGCGAAGCGGGATTTGTTTCCATATGAATCGTATTTAACTATGACTTTTGCCTACCGGCGTTCAAAAACGGTCTTCTAACGCCACGCTATTGATTTATAATCTGCTGCGCGGAAAATCCACCCGTTAACTTTTTACGGATAGTTCAAGCAAGGGGGACTTAGAAAATGAGAACGAGATTTTTCCGACACACCACTGCGCTGATTATGGCGTTCACTCTCGCCACCACCTGCACGTTCGCGCAGGATTCAGATAAATCGAAGAAGAAATCGTCAGAGAAATCGTCGTCGAAGTCTCTGGACGATAAGAACAATCCGGCATTGATCGGCAAGCGCGACATCAACAAGGGTTCGATACAGTTCTATTCTATCGAACGTGAAGTCGCCATAGGCCGCCAACTCGCCGCCGAGGTCGACCGCTCTTCCAAGATCATCAACGACCCGCTCGTCACCGAATACGTCAATCGCATCGCGCAAAACGTAGTGCTCCATTCCGACTCCAAAGTACCGTTCACGATCAAAGTAATCGACTCCCAAGAGGTCAACGCTTTCGCGCTGCCCGGCGGGTTCCTTTACGTCAACCGCGGTCTGCTCGAAGCCGCCGAAAACGAGGCCGAGGTGGCTGGCGTGATCGCCCACGAGATCGCGCACGTCGCGGCGCGCCACGGCATGGAACAGGCGTCGAAGGGCGAACTGTTCAACTACCTCTCGATCCCGCTGATCTTCCTGGGCGGGATAGGCGGTTACGCAATCCGACAGGGCCTGGGGCTGGCCGTTCCGCTGAGCTTCCTGAAGTTCTCGCGCGGCGCCGAGAAAGAGGCCGACCGGCTCGGCGCGCAGTATATGTGGGCTTCGGGCTATGATCCCAACGCGCTGATCACTTTCTTCGAAAAGCTGCAGGCGAAAAACAAGAAGAAACCTGGCACGCTGTCGAAACTCTTCAGCACGCATCCGATGACCGGCGACCGTATCACCGAGGTTCGCGAGCTGATTGCGCAATTTCCCGAGCGGGGCGAGTATCAGCTCAGCTCGTCGGAGTTCGGCCAGGTGAAATCTCGCATTGTGACGATCGCCGGGGCCACTCGCGGCTCGGGCCGGGACGAGTCGGGCCGCCCGACGCTCAAACGTAAGCCGCAGACCACAACCGACGACGACAAGGGTGATTCCGAAACGTCGAATCGCCCGGTCCTCAAACGGCGTGACGATTCGCAGAGCGGAGACCAGACCGGCAATCCGCCGCAGCAAGACTCCCAACAACAGTCCGAGACGACCGGCAGGCCGACATTGAAACGGCGACCGGACTCGAATAACTAAGATCATGGCAAACTTTAGTCTGTCCGTTCCCAATTCAGGCGACGGACAGACTAAAGTCCCGTCCCGCTATTTGTTGTCGAACGCCAATCTTGCCGCCCCGATCAATGCGGCTTTATCGCCGAGAGTCGCGTTGGCGATGCGGCAATGGCGCGCCGAATCCGGCATTGCCCACCTGACAGCCTCTTCACGAATCTGATCGAGATAGGGTTTGAGCGCCAGGCCGACATGGCCCCCGATGACGATTGCGTCGGGGTTCAGGATCGAAACCAGATTGGCGACGCCGCGCCCGATCCAGCGGCAAGTCTCATTGACTGAGTTGAGCGCCAGCGTGTCGCCGCCGCGAGCCGCGCGAACGATGGCCGCATCATCGAGATGGGCCAGGTCATCCTTGATCAGATTGCTGATCACCGACTTCGCGGCGCCGTTCCAGCCTTCAACGACGCGGCGTTTCAGCGCGCCGCCGGCGACTTCGACGGTCAAACATCCGCGCGATTCGAATTCCCGTTTGAAATTTTCGCCGAGCGCGAACCATCCGGCCGCGCCCGCCATTCCACCGGCGCCCGGCGCAACGCGCCTGTCTACGATGATGCCGGCCTCGACGTGTTCGCCGACTGAGAGATATACGACGTTGTTTTTTCCGCGAGCCGCGCCGACCCAGGCTTCGCCCGCCGCCATCGCCGCCGCGCGCGAATTAATGACCGTCGCCGGAAATGCCGAATCGCCGTATTTGGCGCGCGCGCGCTTCTCGTCCGGCGGGGCGCGCACGTCTATGCCCGCGCCCTTCAATTCCTCCTCGATCATTTGGCGCAAGGCTACGCGAGTCCAACCCTTCAACCCCTGGATCGAAACGCGGCCGGTCGCCGGGTCTACAAGGCCCGCGACCGAAAAACCGATAGCATTTATGGGGTTTCGGGCTCGCGATTGCGAAACGGCCAGGGCGACAATCATCTTCGCCACCTCTACGGCGGCGGCGCGCGTCGTTCGCCGCGGCGTGGCGATCTCGCGCTCTTCGACGGCGCGGCCCTGTTCATTTATTAACGCCGCCACGATCTTCGAGGGATCTAAATGGATTGCAATGACCAGAGGCGACGACTGCGTTTGAGGCTGGGTTTTCGAGGTTACTTTCACACCCGGATTCTCCATCAACGAATTTAAACTCGGCATAAGCCGCCGACATTATACTCGCCATCCGGCTTTATCGCCTCGCCGGCGATAGAAATTTGCCCGCGCCTTTTCTTTGCTCGTTCTTTAGCCTAAATTGTCCGGTGAATCAGTACCGCGAGCGGTAGATACCGTGTTGGTTGTCAATCGGCCGCCGCATAATTTGGATCGTACGGCCGTTGATTTTTCAACACCCCGTGAGCAATGCGGACAAGCTTGTGCATGGCCGCCGCGATGATTTGCATTT
>DATEMG010000107.1:0-13361 GCA_035275805.1 Blastocatellia bacterium | reverse complement strand
TCATCGTTCATTGTTCATTTTACATTTGTCATTGCCGGAATTGCGCGGCAAAAGGCAATGACAAATGTAAAATGAACAATGAACGATGGAAGTTGACTACCCATGCGGTTGAGAGAATATGAATCGGGCCGAACCCATTCGCATGTTCCTTTGCGGCGACGTTATGACGGGGAGGGGCATTGATCAGGTCTTGCCTCATCCCGGCGACCCGGCGCTGTACGAGTCGTATGTCCGCGACGCGCGTGAATACGCGCAACTCGCCGAGTTCGCTCACGGCCCGATCTCACGGCCTGTCGACTTCGACTACATCTGGGGCGACGCGCTCTTAGAGATGAAGGCGCCCAGGACGGACGTGCGGATCATCAACCTGGAGACCGCCATCACCGAGAGCGAGGACTACTGGCCCGGCAAGCCTGTGCTCTACCGCATGCATCCTCGGAACATCGGCTGCTTGACTGTGGCCCAGATCTCCTGCTGCGCTCTTGCCAACAATCACCTGCTTGACTGGGGGGGCGAAGGACTTCAGGAGACGCTTCGGACATTGGACGCGGCGGGCATAGCTCACGCCGGGGCGGGGCATGACGCGTCGGAGGCCGGTCGGGGCGCCGCGCTAGACGTAGCGGGCAAAGGGCGCGCGCTGGTCTTCTCGCTCGGTTCGCCGACAAGCGGCGTCCCTGGGGAGTGGGCGGCGACCGTGGATCGGCCTGGCGTCAACCTGCTGGAGGATTTGTCGGAGGAAACGGCGCGTCGCGTCGCAAACGGGATGCTGAAGGGAGCGCGGCCCGGCGATGTGATTGTGGCTTCGATCCATTGGGGCGGCAATTGGGGCTATCACGTCCCGGATGAGCAGATCAGCTTCGCCCATCGGTTGATCGATGAGGGCGTCTCGATCGTTCACGGTCACTCCTCACATCACGTGAAAACCGTCGAAGTCTACAGCGGGAAATTAATCCTGTACGGTTGCGGGGATTTCCTGACCGACTACGAGGGCATCAGCGGCTATGAGCAATTCCGCGGCGACCTGACGCTCATGTACCTGGTAGAAATAGACCCTCGGCAGGGCCGATTGCTGAAAGCGCGACTGATCCCCATGCAAGTCCGCAGGTTCCGGCTGAACCGCGCCTCGGCCGAAGACTCGCAATGGCTCTGCGATCTTCTGAACCGGCTCGGCGCGCCCTTCGAGACGCGGGCGCAATTGGAGGGTGACAACAGCCTGACTCTCCAATGGCGATGAGATACTTCTCGCAGAAATCACTGGAATGACATTTGCCCTTTATGCTTATGGGGCCCGGGGGGACTTGTAAGACACATAAGTCCCGCAGGTCCCATAAATCCCATAGGTCCCATACTAAGGAGAATACTATGAGATCACAAATAACCGGCTTGCGAGTGGCGAGCGTTGTGTTCGGTCTGATAGCCATCGCGCAGTTAATTCGGCTGGTGACTCGCCCCGACGTGTTGGTGGCCGGTTCTCCCATGCCCCTGTGGCCGAGTTTTCTGGGCTTCATCATTATGGGTGGTCTAAGCCTTTGGATGTGGAATCTCACTCGCAGGCCGCTCAGATAGAGGATGGAGGATGGAGGATCGAGGATGGAGAATAGAAGATCGCGTTATCGCGCATAAGGCTATTTTCGATCCTCGATCCTCGATCCTCGATCCTCGATCCTCGCGGCCCCCGCGGTTTGTCCACCCATCTCCTGCGAGACTTTGCGCGCGGCCTCCTTAACCAGTTCGGCGACTTTCGGCAGGTGGTCGGCGTCGTTCTGTGTGGTCGTGCCGCTGACCCCGACGCTGGCCACCACGCGGTTGAGGCTGTCGAAGATCGGCGCGGCGACGCAGCGGACGCCGTAATTATTCTCCTCATCGTCCACGGCGTAGCCCTGCTCGCGGACGCGCGCCAGTTCCTGCAAATATCGACCGCATATGACGATGGTCTTTGAAGTCCGCCTCCCCATCCCATGCTCTTTTAGCAGGGCTTTGACCTCGACCTCCGGCATCCACGCGACCAGCGCCTTCCCGACGCTGGTGCAATGGATAGGCATGTGGCGGCCCACCCATGTGTTCATCTTCACGAAGCCTGGCGCCTCCACCTTCTCCACGTAGACAGCCTCGCCGTGGTCCAGGACGGCTAGGTGAGATGTCAGGTGGCTGCGCTCCATCAGTCGCCGCATCTGGGGCAGCGCAACCCTCCTGATGTCCAATCCGTCGAGCGCCCCTCGGCTGAGGCTGAGCGCTTTTAACCCAAGCCGGTATTTGTTCGTCTCGCCATCGCGGCGCAGGTAGCCGCGCCGTTCGAGCGCCCGCAAAATGTAGCTTGCCGAACTTTTGGGGATCTCTAGCCGCCGGCTGATTTCGGCGTTGGTCATCCCGTTGTCACGCTCGGCGAGCGCCTCCAATATCGTCAGCGCCCGCTCGACGGCCTTTGCGGAATTGTCGTCCATTATTAACCTCCCGAACATGACTTATATGACTAATGGGACTTATATGACCTATAACTCCCATTAGCCATATAAGTCCTATTGATGACGCTCATCTTAAATCCTTCGTTCAACATTGTGAACGCAAATTCGCCGCACTGCGGATTTATGTTCGATATGCTGAACGCCAAGATTGACGCGGAGGCGAATGATGCTACGATGCGCCATCCCGAAGCTTGATTGAGGAGGTTTTTATGGCGCCCGTTAAAACTTTGAACTGTTCAAAATACCGAACACATAGTTTCATCGCGGAGATGTTCGGAGGCGAAGAGAAAATTACCTCCGTCGCCCGGATAAACTGCGCGCCGCGAAACTTCAACCCCGTCCTGGAATTGCCCAAGGGCTTCATGGATTTTCTGGCGCCGCTGCATGAGGTCTTTACTCCGCGACAGCAGGCGCTGGTGGCCAAACGGGCTGAAGCGCTCAGCCAATCGCACCAGGGGCGATTGCCCGATTACGGGGCGCCCTCCGAGGCCACGACCGGCAATTGGATGATCGAATTGCCAGGCTGGGTTCAGGACCAGCGAAACCAGATGACCGGCCCTGCAGACGACGCTGAACTGGTGGTCAAAATGCTGAACAGCGGCGCGCCGGGCGTGATGCTCGACCTGGAAGATTCGATGGCCAATTACTGGCCCAACCTGACGCGCGGCGTTCACAACATAATCAAGGCGCTCAAAGGCGAACTCTGCTACGACGATCAGAAGCGCAGCCGCAAGGTCGCAATAGAGGAAAGCCGCGCGATCATTTTCACGCGAGCGCGGGGGCTGCATTTGAATCAGGCGGGCGTATTGCCCGACGAACTTATTTCAGCTTCGCTGTTCGACGTGGCGCTGATCGCCTATCAGGTCTCGCCGGAGTGGTTGAAACACCCTCTCGCCTTCTATATCCCGAAATCGGAATCGGCGGAAGAAGCCTTGTGGTGGCGCGATTTGTTCACGGAGATCGAGCGAGCCAGGGGGTGGTCGCCGGGCTGGATCAAATGCATGGCGCTGGTCGAATCGCACCCGCTGGCCTATCAAATGGAGGAGTTCGTCTACAACCTGCGCGAGTATATCGTCGGGCTGAACCTTGGGCGGTGGGATTACATGGCGAGCATGATTCATTTCAATCTGCCCAACCCCGGATGGGCGCTCCCAGACCGCAACACAATTCCGCACGACACGCCCTTCTTCCAGAACCTGCGCCATCTACTGCCTGAGGTCTGTCACCGGCGCGGCATCCTGGCCATCGGCGGGATGACGGCCCTTTACCCCAGTCGCGAGGACGCCGAATTGAACGCCCGCGCGCTCGCCGCGCTCGAAGGAGACAAGCGGAACGAGGCGCGCTGCCTGATGGACGGCGCATGGACCGGCCATCCGGATCAAAACGAGATCGCCGTCGCTCAATTCCCGTGGCCTAATCAATTGCGGGCCCGCCGGCCCGACGCCGAACGGCGCCCCGATTTACGCCCCGCGCCGAATGGCGTCGGGCAAATGACGGTCGCCGGCACGCGCGCGGCGGCGCGGGCGGTCATCCGCTATCGCGCCAATTACCTCCGTGGCAAAGGCGCAAGCCTGCTCGATGGTTATATGGAAGACCTGGCTACCGACCGCATTTATCGGCTTATGATCGCGCAGCGCATGCTACACCGAGACTCCGTGACGATCACCGACGAGTCCGGGCAGCCGGTCAAGCACACTCCAGAATTCGTGAGCGCATTATTCGACGAAGAGTTGGAGAGGATTCTGAGCGACACGCCGTTAGACCCGCTTTGGGAAGACCACGACAATTATTGGCTGGCGCGGTTCCTGAGCGAGCAGATGATCACGGACGGCGAATTCGACCCGGAGTAGATATTGCCACAGAGCCACAGAGCCACAGAGCCAGAGAGAGAAGGAGAGGGAGGCAAGTAGACAAGTAGAAAAACGTCATGTCCTCCTGTTCCCCTTCTCCTTGTCCTTTTCTCTCTGTGGCTCTGTGGCTCTGTGGCTAGACCTTAAGGAGCGACAATGAACAACAACAACCGAAACGAAATCGCCGAACTCGAACGCCGGTGGAAGACCGATCCGAGGTGGGAAGGAGTGACGCGGCCCTATTCCGCGGCAGACGTAGTCCGGCTGCGCGGTTCGATGCCGATCGAATATACGCTTGCGAAGCGGGGCGCGGCCAGGCTCTGGTGGTTGCTCCGCTCGGAGCCCTACGTCGCCGCGCTCGGCGCGCTGACCGGCAATCAGGCGGCGCAGATGGCGCAGGCCGGATTGAAGGCGGTCTACGTGAGCGGCTGGCAGGTGGCCGCGGACGCCAACAACGCGGGCCAGACCTATCCCGACCAGAGCCTCTACCCGGCCGACAGCGCGCCCTCTCTCGTGCGCCGCATCAATCAGGCTTTCGCCCGCGCCGACCAGATTTGCCACTACGAGGGCCGCAGCGACATTCAATGGTTCGCGCCGATCGTCGCCGACGGGGAAGCAGGATTCGGCGGGTCGCTGAACGCCTTCGAACTGATGAAGGCGATGATCGATGCGGGCGCGGCCGCCGTCCACTTCGAAGACCAACTGTCGTCAGCGAAGAAGTGCGGGCACATGGGCGGCAAGGTGTTGGCGCCGACGGAGGAATTTATTCAAAAGCTGACGGCGGCGCGGCTGGCGGCCGACGTGATGGGCGCGCCGACGATCCTGATCGCCCGCACCGACGCCAATTCCGCCGCCCTGCTGACAAGTGACGTCGACGAGCGCGACCGCTCTTTCCTCACCGGCGAGCGCACAGTCGAAGGCTTCTACCGCGTGACGGGCGGCCTGAATCAGGCTATCGCGCGTGGTCTGGCTTACGCGCCATACTCCGACATGGTTTGGTGTGAAACCTCCGAGCCTGACCTCGGCGAGGCGCGCGAGTTCGCCGAGGCGATCCACACGGAATTTCCAGGCAAACTCCTGGCTTACAACTGCTCGCCCTCGTTCAACTGGAAGAAGAAACTGGACCCCGAGACCATCGCGCGCTTCCAGGCCGAACTGGGGCGGATGGGCTACAAATTCCAGTTCGTCACGCTGGCCGGTTTCCACACGCTCAACTTCAGCATATTCGATCTGGCGCGGGATTACCGCGAAAACGGCATGGCCGCATATGCGCGCCTGCAGGAGGCGGAATTCGCCGCCGAAGCCGAGCACGGCTACCGCGCCGTCAAGCATCAGGCCTTCGTCGGCGCGGGCTATTTCGACGCCGTCGCGCAGACGATCGCCGGCGGCGCTTCATCGACAACTGCGTTGACAGGCTCGACCGAGGAAGCGCAATTTTCGCGTTAAAGGGTTAGGCAAAGAACGTATCAATAGAACGCGGATGACGCGGATACGGCGGATCATCGCTGATAAACCCAAAAAAGATCAGCGCCAATCCGCACTATCCGCGTCATCCGCGTTCTATTAACCCGTACACCGATATGCTTTAGGCTTGTTGGAACATGAAAGACGCGGCTACTCCAATTTCCAGGGTTTGCGGTAAGGCCGCGAAAGCATCTGGCCGGCCTCCTTGTCGCCGATGATATCTTCCTTCTCGCCGTCCCATTTCAACGAACGCTGAAGCCGGGTGGCGATGTTGCCGAGGTGGCACATCACAGCCGTCAGGTGGCCCTCTTCGACGTCGGCGACGGGGCGCTGGCGGCTCTTGACGCAATCGAGGAAGTTGCGGATGTGTAGGGCCTGGGCTTCATTGCCGTTGCCTTTCATCTGCATCGGCTCCATCTCCGCGGTCTCTTTTTTGCGCCAGGTTTCAGGGGCGATGGCGAATCCGTTGCGCATGATGCTGAGCGTGCCTTTCGTGCCGTGGAAGACCAGGTATTCGTCGCGGGTGCGATTGACTTCACGGCCCGACCACGAGACGACGCAGCCGTCAAAGTCGTAAAGAACCTCTTGAATGTCGGGCGTCTGGCCGCCGTCTTTGATCTCGTAGCGTCCGCCGAAGGCGGAGACCGCTTTCGGCGATTTCGCGTTCAAAGCCCAGCGCGCGATGTCGAGGTTGTGCGCGCCCCAATTGGTCATCTGCCCGCCTGAGTAGTCCCAGAACCATCGAAAGTGATAATGGCAGCGGAAGGGGTCGTAGGGGACGTAAGGCGCGGGCCCGAGCCACATGTCCCAGTTGAGTTCTTTCGGCAGCTCTTTGGTGAGTATCTCTTCGGGCTTGAAGCCTGGCATGGCGTTGCGCGTGTAACCGGCGCTGATCTTATGAACCGCGCCGATGGCGCCTTCGCGGATCAGTTTGACGGCCTGTTGATAATGCGGGCCTGACCGCTGCTGGCTGCCGGTTTGCACGACGCGGTCATGTTTGCGCGCGGCTTCGACCATCTTGCGGCCCTCGACGACGGTCAGCGAGAGAGGCTTCTCGCAATAGACATCCTTCCCGGCCTGGCATGCCATGATCGTCGGCAGCGCATGCCAATGATCGGGCGTGGAGACGATGACCGCGTCGATCTCCTTGATCTCCAACAGCCGGCGGAAATCTTCATGCGTCGTGACCTTGACCTGGCAGGCCGCCGCGGCCCTGTTCAAATAAGGTTGATAAACATCGCAGACCGCGACCGGCGCGACGTCTGAATTCTTCAAAAAGATCGGCCAGGTCTGCATTGCCCGGTCGCCGCAGCCGATGGCGCCGATGTTGACGCGGTCGTTCGCGCCCAGAATACGCATTCTGCTCAAGGCCGTTCCGGCGCCAGCCGCAACAGAGGTTCTGGTGAAATCTCTTCTGCTTATTTGTTTCATCGGTCTTCCTTCTTGAATACAGTTAACTACATGAAGTGGCGACAGCTCGCCGCACTCCAAAGGCTCCGCCGATCAGATTTAAGCGCTCCGAAGGCGGAGCTTTAAACTTCTTTACTCTTGTATGGTTGCTCGGTCTGTAGTTCTTTGACGCCCCGCGCGGGCGCCTGGTTTCAACTCGCGGTCGGCGGGTCTTGCTTTGCCTGATTATCTGGACGGGCCCGCTTGGCACCTTTTATGTTCTTCTTTACTTTTTTGTGGTCAAAAAGATTGATCCCGAAGGGCGCTTCGGCTATATTGTCTCAAGTTTAGACAATAGCCTTCAATGAGACTGTGTTTGTTATTGCGGGCGAGGCGCTCCTGGCCGAAGCGATCCAACTCTAGGCGTCCTTCTGGGAGGGGGCGCGACAGGTAGTTAAAATTCGCCGACGCGCCGCGCCCGCTAATTTCGGCGCCTGATGGGATGATCAAACATTAGAGTATGGAAAAGTTTCTTTCGCTGGACGACGGAGACGCCTCGACGCCCACGCGTGTGATTCGTATTTGTCGTAATGAGAGACAAAAGTTGATTTATGCGCAAAATCAACCCAAATAACTTTCAGGTGGCGACGCGAGGGACGTCGCGGGAGATCAACCGGCAGATCGCGTTAAATTTGGTGCGGGCGCATCAGCCCATATCGAGGGCCGATCTGGCGCGGATCATGGGGTTGAGGCGCGGCGCGGTAAGCTTGATCGTCAACGACCTGTTGGCCGAGGGGCTTGTCTTCGAAGGGGCCACGGGTGAGAGCCATCGAGGACGCAAGCCCACGTTTCTTTACATCGATTCGCGGGAGCGGTGCGTCGTGGCCGTGGACATCCGCGTGACGCGCACATTCCTGATGGTGACCGACCTTCTGGGCCGGCAACTGGTCGGCGTTATCAGTTTTCCCACCGAGCGGGAGCCTAAGCGGCTGGTGGCCGAATTGGGCAAGCGCGTCAAGAAGGTCTTGGCTGAGCATAAAGAGGCCGGCGCATGCAAGGGCGTGGGCGTGGTCGTTCCCGGAATGGTCGACCGCAAGACGAGGCGAATCATCCACGCCCCGACGCTGGGTTGGCGCGACGTCGAGATTCGCGAGTCGCTGGCCGCCGCCACAGGTCTGCAGGTTCATATCGAGAATTCAGGCAAGGCGTGCGCGCTGGCTCAGATGTGGGCGGCGCGCGAGGAAACGGCGGCCGTGGGCGACCTGGTCTTCGTCAGCGTCTCCGACGGCATCGGTGTGGGCGTCGTCGTCAACGGCGAGGTGCTGCGAGGCCATCACAACATCGCCGGGGAATTCGGCCACGTCCCTCTGAGCATTGACGGCCCGCGGTGTCCGTGCGGCGCGACGGGCTGCTGGGAGGCTTACATCTCCAACCTGGCGACGCTCTCGCGATACTTCGGGCGGAACCTGCGCGAGTCGAAGCCCGTCCCGGCGGAGGTTGCGGCCTTCACGGTCGAAGATTTAATCATCAGGGCGCGGGCCGGGGACGCAAAAGCGATCGCCGCGCTGGAAGCGACGGCTCGCTACCTGGGACTCGGGCTGGCCTCGATCGTCAACGCCGTAGACCCGGCCCGCATATACATCGGCGGCGAAATAGTCGCGGCCTGGGACCTGATCGAACCCGCGGTACGGGCCGGGTTGTCCGAACGCGCCCTTTCGCCGGACGCGGCCAAGACCGAAATCCGAACCGTCACGCTGGACGAGCATCCGCGATTGCGCGGCGCGGCAACGCTGGTGGCCGCGCCCGCATTCGCCGCGCCCCCAATCGCTTGAGCGGCGGGCATAGATGAATAGCCACAGAGATCACAGAGAACACAGAGAAATCATTTGTCTCTCTTTCTTTCTCTGTGTCCTCTGTGGTCTCTGTGGCTAATAGTCTTCATACATTTGAAACCGGTTTAAAAGGCGCCTGTGAACCTGAATACAAAAACATCAGTGAATCATTGGGACTGGGACAACGTCCCCGTTGAAGATCTCGGCGGTGGGGTGAGCCGCCAGATGATAGTGGGCGAACGACTGATGGTCTGCCGCCTTCGCTTCGCGCCGAACGTCGTCACGCCGGCGCACGACCACCCGCACGAGCAGGTCACGCTGGTCGAGCGCGGGCGTGTGCGCTTCACCATCGGAACTGAAGAGCGGATCGCGCAGGCGGGCGACGTGCTCCATTTTCCCTCCTGGTGCTGGCACGGCGCGACCATGCTCGATGAGGAAGTCGTCCTGATAGACATCTTCACGCCTTTGCGCGAGGACTTTCTCAAATCGGCCGGTCTGAACGGGGGGAATTTGTGACGTCCCGTCGCTGTGGCTGACGCGTCAGCAAACGGAGAATCCGATAAAGGATATTTGTGATATTTGTGATGGGGAGAAAGAGAGGAACTTCGATGGCGCGTATTCTGTCGCTAGTTTTCGCGCTGGCGGCGGCGCTTCCTCTTTCCATCACAAAGGCCGGCGGCCAGGAATCAACCACTCTTCTCAACTGGCCGCCGGTCACAAGACAGACCAAGCCCTGGACGCGGTGGTGGTGGCACGGCAGCGCGGTCAACGAGCGCGCTCTGACGGCCGAGATGGAGAAATATCAAAAGGCGGGGCTGGGCGGTCTGGAGATAACGCCGATTTACGGCGTCAAAGGCGCCGAAGACCGCTTCATTGATTTTCTCTCTCCGGCCTGGATGGGGATGTTGGGGCGCACGTTGAAAGAAGCCGACAGGCTTGGGATGGGCGTCGATATGGCTACCGGCACAGGCTGGCCTTTCGGCGGGCCGTGGGTCGGGGCGGAAGACGCGTGCAAGAATTTCGCCTATCAAATCCACATGTTGAAGGCGGGGGAACGGCTTGAAGCGCCGATAATCTATGCGCAGAAGCCGCTCGCGCGGGCCGTCGGGCGCCGCGTCAGCGTCGCCGAATTGAAAAATCCCGTCAGCTCCAACCCGAACCTGCAGGAACTGGCGCTCGACCAGGTTCGGTTCGAAACGCGATTGCCACTCGTGGCGCTTGTCGCCTATTCGGATCGCGGCGAGACGCTCGACCTCACCGCAAAGGTCGGACAGGGTGGCAAGCTGGATTGGGTCGCGCCCGCGGGCGAATGGACGCTATACGCGATCTTTCAGGGCTGGCACGGAAAGATGGTCGAACGCGCCGCTCCTGGCGGCGAAGGGAACGTAGTCGATCATTTCTCGTCGACGGCGCTGAAAAATTACCTGGTCAAATTCGATCAGGCGTTCGCCGGGCATGACCTGAAGTCGCTCCGGGCGTTCTTCAACGATTCTTACGAAGTCGACGACGCCGAAGGCGAATCGAACTGGACCCCGAACCTCCTCTACGAATTCGAGCGGCGTCGCGGATACGACCTCCGCAAGCATCTGCCGGCGCTGCTCGGCAAGGATTCGCCGGAGAAGAACGCGCGCGTCCTGTGCGATTTCCGCGAGACAGTCTCCGACCTGTTGCTCGATGAATTCACTTCGACGTGGCGGCGTTGGGCGGTGGGCAAAGGCAAGATTGTCCGAAACCAGGCGCACGGCGCGCCGGCCAACATCCTCGACCTCTATGCCGCGAGCGACATTCCCGAGACCGAAGGGCAGGAGATTCTGCGGATGAAGTTTGCCGCTTCGGCGGCGCACGTCACGGGCAAGCCGCTCGCTTCGGCCGAGGCGGCGACCTGGCTCAACGAGCACACGCTGGCGACGCTCGGCGAGGTAAAGCAGGCGGCGGACAAATTCTTTCTGGGCGGCGTCAATCACATTGTCTATCACGGCACGCCCTTCTCGCCGGAGAGCGAACCCTGGCCAGGATGGCTGTTTTACGCCGCCGTGCATTTCGGCCCGACCAACTCGTTCTGGAACGACTTCGAGGCGTTGAACCGCTACGTCGCGCGCTGCCAGTCATTCCTGCAAGCGGGCAAGCCCGACAACGACGTGTTGCTCTATTACCCGATCTATGACAGTTGGTCGCAGACGCCACAGACCCCGCGCGGGATGTTGCCGCATTACGGCGGCGGCATCGAGAGCGCGCTCGGACAGGCCGACGGACAGACGCTGCAGGACGCCGGATATTCCTATGATCTCATTTCGGATCGCCAGATCCGGTCGGTCAAGTTCGCCGGCGGCGAATTGCAAACGGGCGGCGCGTCCTACAAGGCCGTCGTCCTGCCGGAGACGCGTTTCATTCCGCACGAGACCTTCGAGCGCATGGTCGCGCTGGCGAGCGCAGGCGCGACTATCATCGCGGGTCCCAGCCTGCCGTCGGACGCGCCGGGCTGGGGCGGCCTCGACCGGCGTCGCGCCAGTCTCAAGGCTCTGATCGGGCGCCTGCGCTTCGAGAAGATGGACGGTTCGGACGCGCAGGTCGCAAAGGTCGGCAAAGGCAGATTTTTGTTGGGGGGCGATCTGAAGCGGTCGCTGGCGCTGGCCGGCATCAAACCTGAGCCGATGGCCGGCCGAGGGCTGCGTTTCATCCGGCGCAAGGATGGAGGCAGCCGGTATTACTTCATAGTCAATCAGGGCGCCGGCGCTGTTGGCGGTTGGGTCGAGTTGCGAGACGCCGCGAAATCCGTCGCCGTCTTCGATCCGATGCGCGAAGAGAAGGGAATTGCGGCGGCGCGCCGATCCGACGCCGGCGGCGCGGAGATCTATTTGCAACTCGCCCCCGGCGAATCATGCGTGCTGAAGACGGTTGACGCGACGGTTGAAGGGGAGTCGTTCCCCTATTTCAAAACGGCGGGCGAGGCGCAGCCGCTCAACGGCAAATGGTCGCTGCGCTTCGTCGCGGGCGGACCCGAACTGCCCGCCGCAGTCGAGATCGACAGGCTCGGTTCATGGACCGATCTCGAAGGCGAGGCCGTGAAGCGTTTCTCCGGGACGGCCGTCTATACGATCTCTTTCGCCAAGCCCGGGCGGGGCGACTGGGCGCTGGACCTCGGCCGGGTCGCCGAGAGCGCGCGCATAAAGCTTAACGGCAATGAGCTGGGCGCGCTGATCAACGCGCCTTATCGAATCCTTATTCCGAAAGAATCACTCAAGGAACAGAACACATTGGAAATCGCCGTGTCGAACCTGATGACCAATCGCATCATTGATATGGATAGGCGCGGCGTGAATTGGAAGAAGTTTTACAACACGAATATGCCCGCCCGCAGACGCGAGAACGCCGGGCCGGACGGGCTGTTCACGGCGGCGCGCTGGACGCCGCGCGAATCGGGATTGATCGGGCCTGTCGCGCTGATACCGGTGGAGCGTTTTTCTCCTGGTGGTAAAGCGCGTTAACTATAGCTCGTGTCTCACCGCCGCTATGCGGCGAGGAAATCCGTAGGAGTCCCATGAACTCCAGACATTTTTCCGCTCTCGTCTTCATCTTGACAATGTTCGCGTCCCCGGTCGCCGCGCAGAAGGCGCCTGCGCGTAGCGCGAATTATCTGTTCGCCTATTTCAAAAACAACGGCGAGGACGGGTTGCATCTGGCCTACAGCCGAGACGGGCTGAAGTGGAAGGCGCTGAATGAAGACAAGCCTTACCTGACGCCAGCGGTCGGCGGCGAGAAATTGATGCGCGACCCATGCGTCATTCAGGGGCCGGACGGTGTCTTCCACATGGTCTGGACTACGGGTTGGCGCGGCCGCGAGATCGGCGTCGCGCACTCGAAAGACTTGATCCGGTGGTCTGAGCAGAAGGCCGTTCCCGTGATGGCCGACGAACCGGCTGCGATGAACTGCTGGGCGCCGGAGATTTTTTACGACGACCGTCAGAAGCAATATCTGATCTACTGGGCGACGACCATCCCCGGTCGTTTCCCCGCCACGGAATCTTCCGGAGATAGTGGGGGCGACAACAGATGGAACCACCGCATCTACTACGTCACGACGAAGGATTTCAGGAATTACAGCAAGGCCGCGCTCCTTTACGACGGCGGCTTCAATGTAATTGACGCGACGATCGTCAAGAGCGGAGCCAATGATCTTCAAAGAGGATACGTGATGATCCTCAAGGACGAGACCAGGAATCCGGTTAAGAAAAACCTGCGCATCGCCGTGAGCGCCAAGGCCACTGGGCCTTATGGCGCCGCCTCCCCGCCCTTCAGCCCGGACTGGGTTGAAGGGCCGACGGCGGCGAGAGTCAATAACGAGTGGATCGTTTATTTCGACATGT
>DATEMG010000106.1:0-10609 GCA_035275805.1 Blastocatellia bacterium | reverse complement strand
TGAAATCGGCTACGGCGCATGGGGCATCGGCGGCGTTCAATGGACCGGCGGCGATGACGAAGAAGCGCGCCGCGCGTTGAACCAGGCTATTGATCATGGTTTGAATTTCATTGATACCGCGCTGGCTTACGGCGACGGGCACAGCGAGCGATTGGTCGGCGAGGTCGCGCGCTCGCGCAATGAGCGCATCTATATCGCCACGAAAGTTCCACCGAAAAACCGCGAATGGCCTGCGCGCGACGTTCCGCTCCGTCAGGTCTTCACCTACGACTACATCATCGACTGCACGGAGCAGAGCCTGCGCAACCTCGGCGTCGAGACGATAGACCTCCAGCAACTGCACGTCTGGAACGACAACTGGACGGGCGAGGACGAATGGTCCCGCGCGCTGCTGAAGCTGCGCGAGCAGGGCAAAGTTCGACATTTCGGACTATCGCTCAACGATTACCAGCCCTGGAACGCGATCAAAGCATTGCGCCAGGGCCACATCGACGCCGTGCAAGTGATCTACAACATATTTGAACAGGCGCCGGAGGATGAACTTTACCCGGTCTGCCAGGAGTTGAACATCGGCGTCATCGCGCGCGTGCCCTTCGACGAAGGCGGATTGACCGGCGCGATTCGTCCCGACAGCGTCTTTCCCGAAAACGATTTCCGATCGTGGTTCTTCAGCGGCGACCGCAAACAGAAAGTCTTCGATCGCGTCGAAGGTTTGAAGTCACTGTTGGGAGACGAAGCGGGAAGCGTGGCCGAGCTGGCCCTGCGTTTCACGCTCAGCCACGACGCCGTCAGCTCGGTGATTCCTGGCATGCGCTCGACCAAAAACGTCGCGGCCAATATTTCATATTCGGACGGCCGTAAATTGTCGCCGGAGACGCTTGCGAAGTTAAAAGCCTTCGCCTGGGATCGCACAGGCGACTGGTAGCCAGGTTCCGCTCTGAATGGCGAGACGGAATCCCAAAAGAGAACGGCGGCCATATCGAGCCGCCGTTCTCCATCACGCTGAATCTCTCGCTTTAATCGGCGACGACTTCTTGCTTTCCTCGCGAGATACGACTGTGGCGAATGCCATAGACGAAGTAGATGACCAGGCCGATCGCCATCCAGAGGAACAACCGTTTCCATGTATCCCAGGGCAAACCGGTCATTAGGAAGATCGAGAAGGCCACACCAGCGATCGAGACAAAATAGACGGCTGGCGTTTTGAAAGGCCGCTCGATGTTTGGCTGTGTGATCCGCAAGACGAGCACGCCAGCGCACACGATGGCGAAAGCGAAGAGCGTACCGATGCTGACGAGTTCTCCCACCAACCCAATCGGCAACAATCCCGCCGCGATCATGACGACTATCCCGGTGATGAGCGTCGTGATGTAAGGCGTGCGGAACCGCGGATGAATCTTGGCGACCACGTCAGGCAACAGGCCGTCTTTGGACATTGCGAAGAAGATGCGCGTCTGGCCGAGCAGCATGACCAGAATCACTGAACTCAGGCCGGCAATCGCGCCGAGTTTGACTAATGGGGAGAGCCAGGTCAGGCCGAGCGCGTCAATGCCGACGGCAATCGGGTCGGGCACGGCAAGCCTGTCATAAGGCACAATGCCTGTGAGCACGAATGCGACAAGGACGTATAGTATCGTGCAAATGACGAGCGAACCGAGGATGCCCTTTGGCATATCCCGCTGTGGGTTCCTGGCCTCTTGCGCCGCGGTCGAGACCGCATCGAAACCGATGTAGGCGAAGAAAACCACGCCCGCGCCCCGCAAAATGCCGCTCCAACCGAACAGGCCGAACTCACCCGTATTGGGCGGGATGAAAGCTCCGTTCGGGTTGGCGGGCGTCGTCCAATTTAAGGTTGAGACGAAGCCGATGCCGGCCACGATGAAGGTGATAACGATAGCGACCTTAATGACTACGATAACGGCGTTGACGCGAGCCGATTCCTCTATGCCGATTACGAGCAGCGCCGTAACTAAAAAGATGATCAGCATCGCCGGAACGTTGATTACCGATCCAGTGGCCTCCCAGCCGACTCCGGGCTTAAAGGCGTAGGGCGCGGTGGTGTAGGCTGCCGGGAGTTTAAAGCCCAGATTCTTTTCCAAAAAACTGACTACGTAACCCGACCAACTGATCGAGACAGTAACTGCGCCGAGCGCATATTCGAGGATCAAGTCCCAGCCGATGATCCAGGCGATGAACTCGCCCATAGTCGCGTAGGAGTATGTGTATGCGCTGCCGGCGATCGGCACGGTCGAGGCCATCTCGGCGTAGCAAAGACCGGCGAAGGCGCAGGCGATGCCGCCCAACACGAATGAGAGGGCGATCGCGGGACCGCCGTTGGACGCCGCCGCGCTGCCGGTCAACGAGAAGATGCCGGCGCCGATAATCGCTCCGATGCCGAGCGTCGTCAGGTTCATGGCCGACAACGTACGTTTCAAGCCATGCTCGCCGCCAACTGCCGCTTCGGCTTTTAAAGCCGCGATAGACTTTTTGACAAAGAGATTTGCCATTAAGGCCTCCAGGTTGTGTGGAAGTGATTTCGAACGACGAACGGCTGAACGCTGAATGACAAACGACGGATGAACGAGATGAGGCGAACCCTTCCATCGGTTTTCTTTTAATCATCGTTCATAGTTCAGCTTACATCGTCGGAAGAGGCGTAAACTCTAAACGCAAGCCCCTCGCCGGTCAATCCCTTAAAGCGGCCGATGGCGCCAACTCGAGGAGTTATTGTACGATTGTATTTCTTGATGGATTCGCTGCATCGCCATCATCAGACCATGGCGAAATCAGCCGGAAAACTAGATAGAGAGGCAAATGGCGCCAATTATGCGAGATTACAAAGAGATCGCCAGCCGAATCGCCGACGACTTCGGCGCGAACGCGACATACGTCGAAGACCTTCTCAGGCAATTCCAACACAACCCGAAATCGGTCGATGAAGAATGGGGCGATTATTTCCAATCGCTCCTCGGCGGCGACGGCTCAGTTAAAGTTGAATCAGCAACCAGCCCGGCGTCGGTTCAAGCGGCTGCTGAACGCCCCGCGCCCGCAGCAACTGTTACGGCGCCGCAACCGGCGCCCGCGCCCAATGAAACGACGAAGGGCGAACGAATCCCGATTCGCGGCCCCGCGCTGAAGATCGTCGAGAACATGGAGTCGAGCCTCGCCGTGCCGACGGCGACCTCGGCGCGCCAGATTCAGATCAAAGTGCTCGACGAGAACCGCCGGTGGGTGAATCATCATCTTGAAGCTGCGAACGGAGGCAAGACCTCGTACACGCATTTCATCGCGTGGGCGATGATCAAGTCGCTCGAAAAATATCCGCAGATGAACGACGGCTACGAAGAGGCCGACGGCGCGTCCTATCGCGCGCGCCGCCAGGACGTGAATCTAGGCTTGGCTGTAGATGTTCAGAGGAAAGACGGGACGCGCAGCCTGCTCGTGCCGAACATCAAGGGCGCGAACCGGAAAAATTTTAAGCAATTCGTCGATGCCTACCAGGACGCGGTCAAACGCGCGCGCGACGGCAAATCGCAGGTCAGCGATTTTCAGGGCACGACCATTTCGCTCACCAACCCGGGCACGATCGGCACGGCGGCGTCCACCCCGCGTTTGATGGCCGGACAGGGCGCGATCATCGCGACGGGCGCGATCGAATACCCGCCCGAATACGCCGCGATGACCGAAGGGGCGTTGTCGCAACTCGGCATCAGCAAGGTTTTCACCATCACCAGCACATACGATCATCGCATTATTCAAGGCGCGGAATCGGGCCTTTTCCTCGCCTACATTCACGAACTGCTGCTCGGTCAGCATAATTTTTACGACGAAATATTCGCCGACATAGGCATCAATTATAAGCCGCTGCGCTGGTCCGTGGACGTGAATCCATTTCTGTCCGGCGTCGACCGCGAACAGCAAGAGATCAAGAAACAGGCGCGCATCTTCGAATTCATCAACGCCTACCGCGTCCGCGGCCACCTGATCGCCGACATCGACCCGCTCAACATGGTCCCGATCCACGAGCACCCCGAACTCGACGCCGAGACTTACGGCCTCTCGATCTGGGACCTTGATCGCAAGTTCTTCACCAACGGCCTCGGCGGCAAGGATGAAGCGACCTTCCGCGAAATCTGGGGGATGTTGATCAGATACTACTGCGGCAAGGTCGGGACCGAGAGCCGCCACATTCAGAGCAAAGAGCAGAAGCAGTGGATACGCGACCGCATCGAACGCAACCCCGAACCGATTCCGGCGGAAGTCAAAAAACAATTGCTTCAAAAACTGATCGCGGCGGAGCAGTTCGAGAAGTTCCTGCACACGAAATACCTCGGCCAGAAGCGGTTTTCGGTAGAAGGCGGCGAATCGATCATCCCCATTCTCGATCAATTGATTCAGGGCGCCGCCGAACGAGGCATCGAGGAAGTGGTGATGGGGATGGCGCATCGCGGGCGTTTGACGGTGCTGGCCAACGTGCTGGGAAATTTCAGCGAGCGCATCTTCACTTCTTTCGAAGGGACAGTGCATCCGAACTTCCCCGCCGACGAAGGCGACGTGAAATATCATCAAGGGGCGGCAGCCTCCCGCGAAGCCGGCGCGCGCGGAGTCAAATTGACGCTTTCGCCGAATCCCAGCCATCTGGAGTTCGTCGACCCGGTCGTCGAGGGAATGGTTCGCGCAAAACAGGACGCGCTGCAAGTCAGCAAGGAGGAGGCGCGCGGGCGCGTGCTCCCGGTGCTGATTCATGGGGACGCGGCGTTCGCCGGCCAGGGCATCGTGACCGAGACGTTGAACCTGGCCGATCTGAAAGGCTACCGCACCGGCGGCACGATCCACTTCATCATCAACAACCAGATCGGGTTCACCACTTCGCCGGCCGCCGGGCGCTCATCAATATATTCGACCGACATCGCGAAGATGACTCAACTGCCGATCTTCCACGTCAACGCCGACGACACCGAGTCGGCCTGGCGCGTGTTGCAGATCGCGCTCGATTTCAGAATGAAATTCCACAAGGACGTGGTGATCGACCTGGTGGGCTTCCGCCGTCACGGCCACAACGAGGCCGACGAACCGAGCTACACGCAGCCGCTGATGTATCAGCGCGTCCGCGAACATCCGGGCGTGCGCGAGATTTATACGCGCCAGCTCATCCGCGAAGGCGTCGTCACCCAGGAAGAGGTCAAACAGATGATCGAGATGCTCTGGCGGCGCTACGAGAACGCGATGCTCGGCGCCAAGGAGATAGTCGCGCGCCAGAAGGAGGTCGCGAAACTTCCGGAACCGAAACCGGAAGCCGACGGCTCGGAGATCATCGAGACCGGCGTGTCGCGAGAGGCGCTGGACGAGATTTCGCGCGTCATGAGCGTCGTGCCGCAGGGCTTCAACCTGAACCCGAAGATGGTTGGCCAGATGTCGCGCCGCGCGAAGATGGGCGCGGGCGAAGCGCCTGTAGATTGGGCGTTCGCCGAAGGTCTGGCCTTCGGCTCGCTGGTGATGGAAGGAAAGTCGGTGCGTTTGTCGGGGCAAGACAGCGGCCGCGGCACGTTCAGCCAGCGCCACGCCGTGATGTATGACACGCGCACGGGCGAGCCATGGGTTCCGCTGGCGGAGTTGAGCGACAACGGCGCGCGCTTCGAGATCTTCGACAGCTCGTTGTCCGAATCGGCCGTGCTCGGATTCGAGTACGGCTACTCGGTAGTCGCGCGCGACGGTTTGACGCTGTGGGAGGCGCAGTTCGGCGATTTCGCCAACGGCGCGCAGGTCATCATCGATCAGTTCATCGCCCCCAGCGAGGACAAATGGCAACAGACGTCAGGGCTGGCGTCGCTGCTCCCGCACGGTTACGAGGGCCAGGGGCCTGAACATTCGAGCGCGCGTCTGGAAAGGTTTCTGCAACTCTGCGCCGAAGACAACATGCAGGTCTGCTATCCGACCACGCCCGCGCAATACTTCCACATGCTGCGCCGCCAGGTGAAGCGGGCCCCGTACAAGCCTTTATTCGTGATGACTCCGAAGAGTTTGCTCAGATTGCCGCAGGCGTCTTCCTCACTGGATCAATTCACGCAGGGCGGCTTCTACCCGGTCATCGGCGACGCGGGCTCGCCCGAAGGCGTCGAGCGGGTGATCGTTTGCAGCGGCAAGGTCTATTACGACCTGATGGCCGAACACGAGAAGCGCGGCAATGGGCGCGTCGCCATCCTGCGGCTGGAACAATTCTACCCATTCCCGCGAACATTGCTGCAACAATGGCTGGCCGCCTACACGAAGGCCGAAGAGATCGTCTGGGCGCAGGAGGAACCGCAAAACATGGGCGGATGGAATTTCATGCGACCGCGTCTGGAGACCCTGGCTTACGGGCGAATGGAATTGCGTTACGTCGGGCGAGCGGCCAGCGCAAGCCCGGCGACAGGCTCGTATGCGATTCATCAGCTTGAACAGCAGGCTTTGGTGGAGGAAGCGGTGGGTTTATGATCGGCAAATTTTCCGAATCAGTACCGCGAGCGGTAGCGAGCCGCTGTTGGCAAATGAAAAGGGCGGCTCGCGGCAGCCGCCCCTATTATATTCTTTGATAGCGCGTACGGGACTCGAACCCGTGCTCTCCGCCTTGAGAGGGCGGCGTGTTAACCAGTTACACCAACGCGCCAGATGATTAAGAACCGACCGATTGTATATCACGCCGCGCGGCGGTTTTTCAAGCACTTGACGAATGAAAAGGAAGTAATCACGATGTCTTCATCGCTTACCGCTGAGATCAAACAGCGACTGATCGCGCTCTCGCGCGACAATTTCAATATCGATCCGGGCGATATCGTCTCGGAGATCCCGCCTAGAACCGAACTCGGCGATCTGGCTTTCCCGATCGCGTTCGATCTGGCCAAACGCGTCAAGGCCGCGACCGGCGAGAAAAAGAATCCGCGCGAACTGGCGACAAAACTCGCCGAAGGTTTGACCGCGATGCCCGGCGTCGCTCGAGTCGAGGTCGCAGGCGCGGGTTACCTGAACGTCTTCCTCGACCGCGCCAATATCTTTGCGCAACTTGTAAACGAAGGTCCGCAATCCCGGGGTCCGGAGTCCCAATCCGGAAAGCTGATCGTCGAGCACACTTCCATCAATCCGAACAAAGCCGCGCACATCGGCCACGTGCGCAACGCGGTGCTGGGCGACACGACGGCCCGCATCCTGCGCGCTACTGGCGAAAACGTCGAAGTCCACAACTACATCGACAACACCGGCGTACAGGTGGCAGACGTGGTCGTGGGCTTTCTACACCTCGAAAACAAGTCGCTCGACGAGATCAAAGCCCTGGCCGAGCGGCCCGCCACGAAGCGCGAGGAGAGCTTCGATTACTATTGCTGGGATCTGTATTCGCGCGTCGGCGCATGGTACGAGGAGGACAAATCACGGCTGGAGGTCCGCGCCAGGACGCTCCACGAAATCGAAGATGGCGGCGCCCGGACGGCCGAGGCCGCCGAATACATTTCATCGAAGATCGTCGATCTCCACCTGGACACGATGGCGCGGCTCGACATCAGCTACGACCTGCTGGCGCGCGAGAAGGAGATTCTGAGCCTGCATTTCTGGGCCCATGCTTTCGAAAAACTCAAAGCGAGCGGCGCGGTTGTTTTCGAGACCGAAGGCCGCAGCAAAGGATGCTGGGTGATGAAAGCGGAAGAACGACAGGGCGACGCGGCGACAGACGGACAGGGCGAGGGAGAGTACGATCCGGATAAGATCATCGTGCGATCGAACGGGACGGTGACTTATACGGGCAAGGATATCGCCTACCACCTGTGGAAATTGGGCAAGCTAGGATTGGACTTTCATTACAAGCCGCTTCGCCGCGACCATCGCGGGCTCGAAATCTGGACCACGACTGGCGAGAAAAGCGAGGCCGTCGCCAATCATCCGCCCTTCGGCGCCGGCACGGCGTTTCTGAACGTAATTGACGTCGGCCAGTCCTATCCGCAGGCCAACGTCAAAAAAGGCGTGATGATGATCGATCACGACGAGCGCGTAGCCCGCAGCGCCCACCTGGCTTACGAAAAAGTCACGCTGACGCCCGCCGCGGCCAAGGAGTTGGGCGTGGAGTTGTCGGAAGCCGACGCGCAGCGCCAGCAAATCGGGATGTCAGGCCGCAAGGGACTGGGCGTCAAAGCCGACGATTTGATCGACCGCCTCGAAGCCGACGCGCTGAAAGAAGTCCAATCGCGCCACAACGACCTGAGCCCCGACAGGCAGAAAAAGATCGCGAGTCAGATCGCCGTAGCCGCGCTGCGCTACTTCCTGCTCAAATACACGCGCACCTCGATCATCGCCTTCGATTTCGAAGAGGCGCTGAAGTTCAGGGGCGAGACAGGCCCTTATCTGCAATACTCCGTCCGCCGCGCGAGCAACATCTTCGCCGAACTCGGTCGACCGGCGGAAGACATGCGTGAAGATTTCAATCGACTCTCCGCCGAAGATATCGCAAAATATTTTTCCGGCGAGGCGGGCGACTACCTCTGGTCGCTGGTCTACTTCGCTTCCCGGCTGGGTGACGTGGCGCAACTGGCGGCGAACGCCTTCGAGCCTACGCATGTGGCCAAATACGCCTTTCAACTGGCTGACCAATTCAATGCGTTCTATCAGGACAAACGATTCCACATCCTCAAAGAGTCCGACGCGAAGCGAAAGACAGTGCTGTTGATGGTCGCCGATGTGGCGCGGCGCAGGTTGGAACAGGCATTGGCGCTGCTTGGAATTGAAACGCCGGAGAAGATGTGAGGCGCCGAAACTGATTAATTCATCCACAAAGCCACACAAAGTTTCACGAAGGGGAATGCCGATCCTTGGTGCTCCTTTGTGTGGCTTTGTGGATGAGTCATAGAGGAAGAAAATATGAATCGAATTCGAAAGAGTTCCGTTGTTTTAATCGCGCTGCTGATCGCCGCGCCACTCTTCGCTCAGCAGCCGGCCAGACAAACCGACGCCGGCCTCCTTTCGCTAGACACGATTTTTACTTATCGCCCGCGATCGCTCGGCTGGCATCAGTGGCAATCGGACGGCGGCGGGTATTTGATGTTGGAGCCGGCGGCGGCGGGAAAAGGCGCGCTGGACATCGTGCGATACGACGCCGCAACCGGCGCAAAAACGATTCTGGTTTCGGCCCAGAGCCTGACTCCTCCCGGCGCATCGTCTCCGCTTGTTATTGAGGAGTTCACACTCAGCGCCGATAACCAGCGGCTGCTCATCTTCACAAACACCGAACGCGTCTGGCGGTCGAACACGCGCGGCGATTACTGGGTCTTCGATCTGAAGAGCGCGAAACTGCGAAAGCTTGGCGGCGACGCGAAACCGTCCACGCTGATGTTCGCCAAGTTTTCGCCCGACGCGACGCGGGTCGGCTACGTGCGCGAAAACAATATCTATGTCGAAAGCCTATCTGACGGGGCCGACGGCCGCGTCACGCGACTGACGTCGGACGGTTCGCAATACACGATCAACGGCACCTTCGATTGGGTATACGAGGAAGAGCTTTTCTGCCGCGACGGCTGGCGCTGGTCTCCCGATGGAAACCGGATTGCGTACTGGCAGCTCGATTCGTCAGGCGTCAAAGAGTTTCGGATGATCAACAACACCGACGAACTCTATCCGAAGATCACTTCGTTCCCATACCCGAAAGCCGGCGAGACGAACTCAGCCGCGCGCGTAGGCGTCATCAGCGCATCCAAAGAAGACGGCGCCGGGAAGACGCAATGGTTCGACATTCCGGGCGATCCGCGCAATAACTACCTGCCGCGAATGGAGTGGGCGGCCAATTCCGACGAGGTCGTCATTCAACAGCTAAACCGGCTGCAGAACACGAATGTCGTGATGCTCGGAGATGTAAGTACGGGCAAAGTCCGTCTGATCCTGACCGAAAAAGACAATGCCTGGGTGGACATCGCCTGGGGTTCGATCGATTGGGACAAACGCGGGCTGGCGCGCGGCGACGTGGAATGGATTGACGGCGGCAAACGGTTCCTCTGGACGAGCGAGCGCGACGGTTGGCGGCACATTTACTCCGTCTCGCGCGACGGCAAGGATGTCAAACTCATCACGCCCGGCGATTACGATCTGATCGGCGTCGAAATGGTGGACGTTCCAAACGGCTGGCTCTATTTTTCGGCCTCTCCTGAAAACGCCACGCGGAAATATCTCTTCCGCGCGCGGCTCGACGGGTCCGGCAAGGCCGAACGGCTGAGCCCGGCCGATCAACCGGGCACACACAACTATGACATTTCGCCGCGCGGCGATCTGGCGATTCACACATATTCGGCCTTCAACAAAGTTCCCATGACCGACGTCGTTCGCCTGCCCCAGCACTCGACCGTGCGAACGATCATCGACAACAAAGAACTACAAGAGAGCCTGGCCAAACTCAAACCGGTCGCGCAGGAGTTCTTTCGCGTGGACATCGGCGAAGGCGTCGAGCTTGACGGGTGGATGCTCAAACCTCCCGACTTCGATCCGAAGAAGCGTTACCCCGTTCTCTTTCACGTCTATGGCGAACCGTGGGGACAGACCGTGCTCGACGCGTGGGGCGGAGGACAGATGATGTGGCACAGGATGCTGGCGCAGCAGGGTT
>DATEMG010000105.1:0-2770 GCA_035275805.1 Blastocatellia bacterium | reverse complement strand
CAAATAGAGGTTCACGTCGTTCAAAGCGTTGAACGCTTCAAAGCGAATCTGGATTTGCTTGCCCTCGAGCACGGTAAAGACGCGAGCGAGCGACAAATCCACGGTGGAATAGTTCGGCCCGCGGAACGTGTTTCTGCCGAGCGTGCCGGATTGTCCCGGCGCCGGGGCCGGAAAGGCGCTGGCGGGAAATACCCCGTCGAGAAAATCCTTCTTCTCGAACGAAGTATTGACGGCGCCCGGAGCCGGGGCGTTCGGACGATCATAAAAGCCGCCGCCGACCGCGCCGCCGCCTCCGTCGCGGTTGTAATCGCCGCCCGCGTTCGAAGCCGCGCCGTTCCAGACCGAAAACGGCCGCCCCGACTGCCTCGTGAAGATCGCCGCCACTTGCCAACCATTCACCGCCTGAGAGAGCCATTTATTCCCGACCGTCAACCCCGGCAGCCACATCAACTGCGCCGAGAATCGGTGTGGGATGTCGAACAGCGACCGCCCGCGTTCGCAGCGCAGACAATCGACATTGACCGCGCCCTTGCCGGGTTCGGAGTTGTCGGCGAATTGCCCCGTCGAGGTGTCGGACGAGGTGTCCAGCCATTTCGACCATCTGTAATTCGCCTGCATTGAAAACCGCTTCGAGAGGTTGCGGCGCGCCTCCAGCGTCATCGCATGATAACTCGAATTCACGCCGTTGGTGACGAACAGAAGCGTGCTGAAGTTCGGATTGATGCGGTCCTCCTTGCCATCGAGCAGATCGCCCGCGAAACGGTTCACATCGTCAATGCGCTCCAGGTTGACGCCCCTCGTCCCGGTATATCCGGTTTCGACGATCCAACCGTTCCACACTTCGCGCTGCAGGTTCAAAAACCAGCTCGCGCTGTACTGCGTCTTGATCGTCGGATTGACTACGAAGCCGGTCGGGCGAACAGCGTTCTGTCCGGTAGGCGTGTTGACGCCGCCCTGCGCGTTCAAGCCGCGTCCGAAGTCCGGGTTGAAGGGCACAGGAATGCCGTAAAGAATCTTCTCGCCGATCTTGTTGGAAGGCTGCACGACGCCTTGCAGCGCGTCGGGCGGCAGCGCGCGCGCGCCGGAGATCGACTGTCCGTGGTGCGGTTGATAGGCGAGGCTGAAGCCCGCCCGAATCGAGGATTTGCCGTCGCCGAAAGGGTCGTAGGCGAGCCCGATGCGCGGGGAGAAATTCGTTTTTTGGGGCGTGTAGAGCCTATCGACGCGCGTCAGGCTGGCGTTGGCCAGTCGCTCACGGAAGTTGGCGCCGGCCCCGAAAACGATGGAAGACAACCTGCCCTCGCGTTCGCTCACGTCGCCGAAGTAATCGTGGCGCAGGCCCAAATTCAGATTGAGTTTTGACGTGACCTTCCAATCGTCCTGGAAGAAAAAGGCGGTTTCGAACTGGGTGAAGTAGCGCGGGAAGTTCGTCCGCTCGCCGGTGTTCGGATTCACGGTCAGGGTTTGCCGGAAAGGTTGATCGGCTATAAAGCTTGCTACGCTCGTGAAAGTGTATGACCCCGCGTCTGGGTCCGCGATGGATAGCCCTTTGAACAGCCGGCGAAATTCCCCGCCGACGCGCAGCGCGTGCGGGCCGCGATCCAGCGTCAGCACGTCGCGGAATTCGTACGTGCGGATCTTCGTCGCCGAGTTGAAAAAATCGCCCCAGCCCGCCGTGAAACCCGTCGCCGTAATCTGCGGGACGACGGCGTCGTCATTGCCGCGATTTGTGTAAATGGTTTGAAACGCGAATCGCGCGTCGTTAACGGCGCGGTTCAAGACCTTGGTATAGCCCAGATTGGTGTTTGAAAACCTTCCATCAAAGCCGCCCTTCATTCCGCGCATCACTCGGCCCAATCCCTGCTGGTTGACGCCTCCGCTGGTCGCGCCGCTGTCGTCGGCCTGATTTTCAAAAATATAGCGGCCGTAAATTTTGTCTTTGCCCGCGTTGAACGAATGATCCACGCGCCCCAGGAACTGGTTGTAGCGGACGTAATCGTTGATCGTCGTGAAGAGCGTCCCGTTCGTCGGGATGAGCTGTCCGCCGCCTATGTTCAGACAGTTGTTGCTGGCCACAACGCAAGCGCCGACTTGCTGCGGCGCGGGCGCGCCGAATTGTGTCAGCAGACGATTGGCGATGCTGTTCGGAGCGGTACGGTTGACGAAATCGCGCAACTGCGGCGTTTCGACCTGGAAGGACGCCACGCGTCCCGCGGCGTTCCGCGTTCCTTCATAGCTGCCGAAGAAAAAGGTTTTATCTTTGAGGATCGGGCCGCCCATATTGCCGCCGAACTGATTGAAGACCAGCGGTGGATTACTCGTCGCAAAAAAATTGCGGGCGTTGAGCGCAGCGTTGCGGTGGAATTCCCACAATCGGCCATGAAATTGATTAGTCCCTGATTTCGTCCGCAGGTTGATGACGGCCCCGTTGCCGCGCCCGAACTCGCTGGAAAAATTGTTGGTCTGGACCTGCGCCTCCTCGATGGCCTCGATGCTCGGGACGATCGCGGGTTCGCCGGAATTGTTCGAGTTGGAATTCATCGCCCCGTCCAGCACGTAGTTGTTGCCGCGGTAGCGATTGCCGTTGACCGTCACGACGGGCGAATTGGTGAGCTTCGTCGAGTTCGCCGCGCCGGGAATGAACGTCGCGCCGGAGCTGAGTTTGGGCAGCGCGTACACGTCGCGCTGCGGAATCGGCAACTCGGAAACTTTCCTCTGGTCGAGCGTATCAGCTCCGCGCCGCGGGCTTGGCGCGAGGCGGCTCACTCGA
>DATEMG010000104.1:0-5577 GCA_035275805.1 Blastocatellia bacterium | reverse complement strand
GAGCGGGCTTTAGCCTAAAGCCCGCTCGCTACCGCTCGCGGTACTGATCCGTACTGTAATCTGAGTATGCAGTACATTGATGTGCAATTCGCTCTAAACAGCCCCGTGATCCCCGTGATCACCGTGGTTAACTTAATCAATGGCTTTGCGAGGTTTCGGAGGAATGCTAGAAGTCATTCTAAAGCGATTTGAAAAACCGGACGAGACCCGTGTGTTTGAGAAAGGCCGGTTCGACACCATCAGGATCGGCGGAATGACGATCGGGCGCGCGAGTTACGACCCCGGCTGGAAGTGGTCCGAACACATCGCCCCTATCGCGGGCGCGCCGCTTTGCGATGTCGAACATGTTGGGATGGTCGTTTCAGGCCGCGCGGTCGCAGCGATGAGTGACGGGAGAGTGATCGAAATGTCGCCAGGCGACCTTTTTCATATCCCGCCGCTTCCGCATGACAGTTGGGTGATCGGAGACGAGCCTTACGTGTCACTACATTTTCTCGGCGCCGACCATTACGCGAAATGAGATGGTGAAGGGGGATGCCGGATTGATCAAACTCGATTTTATTGTCGGGGCCCGCTACTCGCCCGCCCGCGGGATCGATGGACGCCATACGAAGATGGGGCGGCGTCGTAGATGGAACAAACCCTCCAGGAGAAAAAATGATGACGCAAGATGAGAGAAAAGAACTGATAGCCAAATACGCCGCCGGATTCGATGAAGTCGCCGGGGCGCTTGCGGGATTTCCGATAGACAGGTTGACCGCAAATTTGATTCCGGGCAAATGGAGCGCCGCCGAGATCGTCCAGCACCTGGCCGATAGCGAGATGACCAGCGCGATCAGACTGCGGCGGTTGCTGGTTGAAGACAAACCGGTCATCCAGGGGTACGACCAGGATCTGTTCGCGACGCGGCTTCGGTACAACGAACGCGACGTCGCGCCCGCGCTCGAAGCGTTCCGCGCCGCGAGGTCGACCACGACGCAGCTGCTTGAGCGAATGACCGAAGAGGACTGGCGGCGCGAAGGGACCCATACTGAGAGCGGGCGGTACACGACCGAAGACTGGCTGCGGATTTACGCCGGCCACGCGCACGGCCACGCCGATCAAATTCGCCGGCTGAGCGAGAAGTTGTAGTGACCCATCATGAATGGGACTTATGGGACTTATGAGATTCATAGGAGTAATGAGCCGTATGAGTCCCATAAATCCTAGTGGTTACTACTTGGATATTTTGTTACGAGGACAACTATGAATAAACCGGATTCAAAAGAATACGCGCCGTATTTCGAAAAATACATTTCGCTCGTGCCCGAGGGAGAAATCGTCGTGACGCTCGGCAAGCAGATCGAAAGCACACTGAGCCTGGTCTGCGGCCTGAGCGCGGCCCAGGGCGATCTACGCTACGCTCCGGGCAAATGGAGCGTCAAAGAGGTGATCGGCCATCTGATCGACGCCGAGCGTATCTTCGCTTACCGCGCCCTGCGCTTCGCGCGCAGGGACGCGACGCCGCTCCCCGGCTTCGACGAGAATAGTTTCGTGGACAACGCCGGCTTCGGCTCGCGCTCCCTGGCCGACCTGGCCGAGGAGTTCGAGCACACGCGCAAATCGAACCTCTATCTGTTCAAGAGCCTGGACGCCGATTCATCTTTGCGGCTCGGCACGGCGAGCGACAACAAAATCAGCGTGCGCGCCATCGCCTACATCATCGCCGGGCATGAGTTGCATCACGTGGGAATCTTGCAGTCGCGCTACCTTTGAGAAGCGCTTCCGGCCGGCGTCGCGAGTGAGCAAGCCAGTCAGCGTTCCGATCATCAAACCGGGGCCTGTCTTGACGCATTTCCGTAAACTCTCTTCTGAGAAATCGTTCTATTCGCTAAAAGACGCAGAAAATGGGAATAACAGAGTGATCACGATTTATCCCATCAACCTGGAGGGACTCGGAGTTCGGCTGGAGCCATTGGCCCACGAGCATCACGACGAACTAGCGACCGCCGCGGCCGACGGCAAACTTTGGGAACTGTGGTTCACGGCCGTTCCGGAGCCAGAGCGGACAGAGGCTTACATTCGCACAGCGCTTGCAGGTCAGCAGGAAGGGCATATGCTGCCGTGGGCGGTGCGCGAGTTGACCACCGGCCAGGTCATAGGGTGCACGCGCTACCACGACATCGCGCCGGCAATCGATCGCGTCGAAATCGGTTATACGTGGTACGCCAGGCGCTGGCAGCGCAGCCATGTGAACACTGCCTGTAAATTGTTATTGCTTGGTCATGCCTTCGATACGCTGGGTTGCAAGGTGGTCGGCCTGCGGACGGACAATTTCAACCTGGCTTCGCAGAGGGCGATTGAGGCCTTGGGCGCCAAGAAAGACGGCGTCATCCGGCATCACATGCCGCGCCGCGACGGGACAGCGCGCGACACGGTTTTCTACAGCATACTTGCCGGCGAATGGTACGATGTGAAGCGACACTTGGAGTTGCGGCTGGCTCGGCATGGCGCTCCCCCGGCCTGAAAAGCATGGGGTTTGTTTTGGCTCACATTTATCTCTCGCCTCTCGGCCATCTTTTGTTGGCGCGCGGCTTGCATTTTCGGCCAACTCGCATAGCATATGCGCCATGTTTACCACCAAAACATGGCTCTTCATCGCGCTCGGCGGCTTCGCCGCCTTCTACCTCATCAACTGGCTTTCCGCCATTAGGCAGAAGCGCGACGGCGAATCCATCGCCCCGGGGCCGATTCATGCAGGCATTGGCTTCGTTACGAATTTCTTCGACACGCTAGGCATCGGTTCCTTCGCCACGACTACATCTTTATTCAGGTTTTTAAAACTGGTCAGGGATGAAGTCATCCCCGGCACGCTGAATGTGGGCCATACGCTGCCGACGATCGCGCAGGCGCTCATTTACATAGCAATCGTCGAAGTCGATATGACGACTTTGGTCTTGCTGATCGCGGCCTCGGTGTTGGGGATGTGGCTCGGCGCGGGCGTCACCTGCAAATTGCCGCGCCGCGGCGTTCAAATCGGCATGGGCGTCGCGCTGCTCGTGGCCGCCACCTTGCTGTTGATGAAGATTTTCAATAAACAAGCGGAAGGCGGTCTCGACCTTGGCCTAAGTGGGACCAGGCTTTGGGTAGGCGTGATCGGCAATTTCGTTTTGGGCGCGCTGATGTCGTTGGGTATCGGTCTTTATGGGCCGTGTCTGATTATGATAAGTCTGCTTGGCATGAGCCCGAAGGCCGCGTTCCCGATTATGATGGGGTCGTGCGCCTTCCTGATGCCGGTCGGCAGCAAAAAATTCATTAGCAAGGGCAGTTATAACCTGCGAGCCGCTCTAGGGCTGGCGCTGGGCGGTATTCCCGCGGTGCTGATCGCGGCGTACATCGTCAAAGAACTCGATCTTAAGTATGTGATGTGGCTGGTCGTAGTGGTGGTAGTTTACACGGCGATCTCGATGCTGCGTTCGGCGATGGTGGAGCGGCAGGCGGCGGTCGCCAAACAAGAGGTGTAGACTTGATTGATTGTCCCAACCGGCGCCGTGCTATAATTTGCCGCTTGAGTGTGGCGCCGCCCCCGCCTTGTAGCGCTCCCGATTCCCCGGGCGGGCGAGCGCCATAAACGCCATGAGTAAAAAAAGACAATGGTCGTGGTTGACGCGCCTTGAAAATTTACCGCAGAGAGCGGAGCGGCGATTTACCACACAATTTCATCGCATCCCACAGAGGATTCGTTTCTTTATACTTATCTCGCTCATCTCGATACTGACGACCCTCCTTGTCTCGAATTTCCCGATTTCAATACTACCGAGCTACCGCGTGGGCGACGTCGTCGAGCACGACGTGGTCGCGCCCGTGGAATTAATCGTGAAAGACGACGTGGGAGACGATAATCTGGCTGAGCGGCTTAAGCGCAACCCGGTCCTGTTGCACGCGGGCGAGACGGTGACGGCCGAAAAGCTGCCGCTGATCGAGAGGGTACGGCAGTACGAGCTCGGCGCACGTCAGCCGAAACGGATAATAGGGTTGCTGGCTCTGGTGGGGATGATGTTCTTCGCGCTCTATAAGTCGGCTGTAACCAGCCAGTCGTCGCGTTTGGGGCCGCGCACCGCTTTCTGGGTCGCGTCCTCGGCGTTGATGTTTCAGACGCTTCTAGCGCGCGTCGGCATGTTCGGCGCGTCGGTGTTGAGCGCGCGGCCCGAGACCGGCGGCCTAGGCGGGTTCTTTGAGCTTCAATTCGCGATTCCGTTCGCCGCCTGCGCGCTGGCGCTCTCGCTGCTGATCGGGTCGCAGGTCGCGCTGGTCGCCGCGCTGATGAGCGCGCTGCTGGTCGGATTCATCTCACCGCACGACCTGGCGATCTCGGCCTTCGCATTTGCCGGATCGGTGGTCGCTATCTACAGCGTGCAGCGCTACCGCACGCGCAATGCCGTGATGGTGGCTGCCGCGGCGGTGGCCGGGGTCAACGCTGTGATGGGCGCCGCGGCGTCGTTGATCGCGAATAACGACTGGAATTGGAAATCAGTATTGGGCGGGGTCGTGTTAGGAATAGCCGGAGCCGCGCTGACGGCGGGCGTGGCGAGCTTCGCGATCCCGATTTACGAATCGGTCTTCGACATCCTGACCGATTTGAAGCTGCTCGAACTATCGAACGCCGACAACCCGCTGCTGCGCCAACTGGCGATCAGAACGCCTGGCACCAGCTATCACTCGTTCATGGTCGGGGTGCTGGCCGAAGAGGCGGCCAAGGCCATAGGCGCAAACGCGCTGCTGGCGCGCACCGCCTGCCTCTATCACGACATAGGCAAGCTGGCCGCGCCGAACATGTACATCGAAAATCAGAAGGGCGGCCCAAACCCTCACGACAAGGTCTCGCCGCTCGACAGCGTCCGCGTCATCACCGGCCACGTGAGGCGCGGGATTGAAATGGCGATCGAAGCCGACCTGCCGCCGCAGATCATCGACTTCATCCCGCAGCACCACGGCACGCGCGTGCTAGCCTATTTCTACCACAAGGCCAAGGCGCAGGCCGAGGCGCGCGGCGGCCACGTTAATATGGATGATTTTCGTTACCCCGGGCCGAAGCCGCAATCCAAGGAGGCCGTCATCCTGATGCTCGGCGACGGCGCCGAGGCCTCGGTCCGCTCGCTCGAAGAACACACCCCGGAAAACATCCGCGCGATAGTCAAAAAGATCGTCGACAGCGTGTCCGCCGACGGCCAACTCGACGAAAGCAATATCACAATGCGCGAACTGACGACGATCCGCGAAAGCCTCATCAACACGTTGATCAACATCTACCACCAGCGCATCAGCTATCCGGGATTCAACCCTCCCAGCAAGACCATCGGAGAGGTCGAAAGGGAAATGGCCGACGCCGATGTGAAGAGTATGGAAGTGAGCAGCGTCGCCGCGCGTAAGTAATTGCCACTGCTTCAGATTCCAGATCCGTCAATGATCCTCCTCGTCGGCCCGTCAGGCGCGGGCAAATCAACCTTTGCGGCCCGCCACTTTAAACAGACCGAGATCATCTCATCAGACGGGTGCCGCGCGATGGTTTGCGACGACGAAAGCGATCAGAGCTACAAC
>DATEMG010000103.1:0-6389 GCA_035275805.1 Blastocatellia bacterium | reverse complement strand
GGACTCCTGGCGGCGACCGCGTCGGTTGATCTTTCCGGCGTCCGGCAAACGATTCGCGGCTTTGGCGGTGCGACCGCCTGGATAGGTCAATTGACCGACGCGGAAATGAATACCCTGTTCGGTAGCGGTCCCGGCACGATCGGTCTCAGCATTCTACGGGTCAGAATAGCCCCTGACCGCAATTGGACCACCGAACTGGAGAACGCCAGGAAGGCGACGGCCCGGGGCGCGATTGTAATGGCCACGCCGTGGACTCCGCCCGCCTCCATGAAGACGAACAACAATGTGGTAGGCGGCGAACTCAGGACATCGGATTACGCCAACTATGCGAACTACCTCAACAGCTTCGTCAGTTACCTGTCGTCGAACGGGGTGTCCCTCTACGCGATCTCGGTTCAAAACGAGCCTGACATCAGCGTCACCTACGAGTCCTGTGACTGGACATCGGCCCAGTTGCTCAACTTCGCTAGGAATAACGCCGGCGCGATCTCGACGAGGGTGGTCATGTCCGAGTCGTTCCACTTCGACAAAACTTACACCGATCCGATCCTGAACGATCCCGCTGCGCGGACGAACGTGGACATCATCGGCGGCCACATCTACGGCAGCGGCCTCTCGGATTATCCGCTGGCCCGGAATAACGGGAAAGAGGTTTGGATGACCGAGCATCTCAACACCGACACCTCGACCACAGGCATCATCCAAACAGCCAAAGAAATCAACGACTGCCTGGCCGTGGGTAACTACAATGCTTATCTTTGGTGGTATTTGAAGCGGTTCTATGGGCCGATTGACGATAACGGAGCGCGCACGAAGCGCGGCTGCGTAATGGCTCAGTATGCGCGGTGGGTACGTCCGGGCTTTGTCCGCGTGAACACCACGTATAATCCGAACCCCGGCGTGTATGTGAGCGCCTACAAATCGGGCGCCAAGGTGGTGATCGTCGCGGTCAATAACAGCGCCAACTCGGTGAACCAGACCTTCAGCGTCACGGGAGGCTCGGCGCCGGCGACCTTCAACCGATTTCGCACCTCGGCGGGCGAGAATCTCGCGACGCTGACACCGATCAGCGTCTCCGGCGGCTCTTTCACAACCTCGCTGCCGGGCCAGAGCATCACTAGCTTCGTTTCGCCCTAGATCATTTATCAGATTGGTTTACAGGCTAATAGAACGCGGATGACATGGATACGGCGGATCATCGCGGATAAGAACTAAAAAAGATCAGCGTGAATCCGCTCCATCCGTGTCATCCGCGTTCCATTGTAGGAATGTTTATTACGTAAGCTGGCTTCGGCGTTTTCTGATGGACATCCCTCCCCCTGAAGCTATGCGAGACGCGCCGGTTTGTCCGTCAAAATACCACCATGAGTCATCTTCATATGTCACGATGTTAATGACAATCCCAACTCTGACTATATCCGCGTTCAGCTTTGCCATAGCTTCACGCAAAATCGTCAGAGAACCTTCTCGCAAAGAATCAATTGCTATTGTCGCCGTTCGACCTGGTCTCAGCGAGGTTTCAGATGGAGAATCCTTGGGCATCGGGGCACGCCCGTAATCTAAAGCTTGGGCAAGATCAAAACTGCCTGCACGGACCCCTTCTTGCGTGTAGAGGTGAATCATAAACCTAATATATTTAATCGTCTTATCCGATTGGTTCGTCACTTTGAATCTGATGTGCTCGACAAATGAGTTATCGTCCGCCTCAAATTCGGAGGCGGGGTCAACCGGTCTGGCAACACCTTCCTTTGTTGCTCCGATCTCGCTAAGTCTCAGCTCCTTCCCGTCTACCGTAATGTCGTGAATTACAACGGGGGCCTTAACCCCTTTGGGATGAAGGCGGCGGTACGCCACGGTTCGTTTTGGCGATTGCTTTCGGGGCATGCTATCGCCCGCGGCGAAACTCGTTGCGACGGCAGCAGCGACGATGATCACCACGCACACAACGGCGTACAGCGCAGAAAACTTGACCTTGGTTGTCATAGTGTCCTCCCGCGAAATTCGCTTGTGCTATTGAAAAGAAGTAACCCCCTACTCGCCGTCCTTATAAGCCCCTCTTCTCGCCTTTGCAAGCTAATTAGAATCATAGCCAGCAAAAACATTCCTTCACATACAGCGCGGCGCCAAGTGATGTAATAGATAGTCTCACGCTTGATCAGCAACCGTCCGCCAATTCGCGTCTATCCTCTTCTGCGCGTAATGGCGTAGAGCATGATAATTATCGCTGAAGGTTTTCTTCTGCTCGTCCGATAGCGCTCTCGTCCCTCGTCCAACCGCCGTGCTCGAGATCACGCAGTCCAATTCGAGAGCGCATTTTATGCAGGCGATGGTTTTCATCACGCGCCGGCCGTTTTCGTCGAAGCCACAAATCTCTTCGAAGCGCGAGCAGAGATCCTTGTAGAAATCTGTCAACTCGTCGTCGCCGGCCCAGCAGACGCGCCAGGCCTTCTGCCATTCGCGCGGCATGCAGTTGGCGGGGCCGGAGACGACGCCGATCGGCGGCGTGTAGTGCAGCAGATGATCGCGCCACCCTTCGCGCAACCGCCCGAGCAGGCCGTGACTCGGGCGATACATTTCAAAGATAAGCATCGCGTTGCCGATGTAGATTCCGAATTCTCCTGGCAGTTTGTAATGCAGCGCGGCCTTCGTGTAATTGCCGATCACTCGGCGCGAGGCCGAGACTTTGACGCCGCGCACCCAGGGCAGCCGGCTCAGGTGTTTGACGATGCGCGTGCGGATGTGCGGCGGTTGACCCTGGGCGTTGATGTCGGCGTTGTCGTAAAGAAATATCGGCAGATCGCGCTTCGACGCTTCGATCAGACCGGCGATGTCGCGCTGGAAAAATCGGACTATGTCGCGTTCGGCGAGGTCCTCGACGGCGAGGGGCGCGATCACCGCCGCGTCCGCGCCTAGTTGAACCGCGGCGTCCATGTTGTCGAGGATTTCAGCTCGCGTCGAACCGTTCACCCCTACCCAGGCCTCTACGGACCGAGAATCGATGATCGAGGATCGAGGATCGAGGATCGCGTAGGCTGTTCGACCCTCTATCTTCGATCCTCTATCCTCTATCCTCGATCCTCGTCGCTCGGCGTTAATGCGGCGAACTTCGTCGACTTCGATCTCCATTATGCGCCGGCGTTCGGCGTTGGCGATGCGGTTCCATTCGCCCGTAGTGCCCACGCCGAAGACAACGTTGGCGCCGTAGCCGTTCTGGACGACGTGGCGAATGACCCGGCGCTGTTCGTCGGCGATCACTCTGCCGGAGTCATCCAGAACCGTGATGACCGGAACGTTCAGACCTGACTTCGGCTTATAGTTCATCTCCTTTTCCACAAGACGCAGAAGAAAAAGCTTTCGGAGCCTTGGCGGCGCGTGAACGTGCGCGCGCCGAACGACGGCGTCAACAGCGGCGACGGATCGAGGCCGATTTCGACCAGTCGCTCGCGCGTCATGTCGCGGAATTCGGGATTGTTTTGACGGAACCAGGCGACGACCTCTTCGCCCTCTTCCGGCTCGGTCGAGCAGACGGAGTAGACGAGCAGCCCGCCAACGCATAATTGACGCGCGGCGTTGACTATCAAGCGCTTCTGCAATTCTGCGAGCCGCCCGATCCGGTCTTCGTTCATCCGCAGTTTGATTTCGGGATGGCGCTGCAGGGTGCCTAGGCCGCTGCAAGGCGCGTCGAGCAGAACGACGTCGAAGCCTTCATGCTGATTGAATGGCGCGGGCGCGGCGGCGTCGAGCTGGACGAGATGGATATTTCCAACGCCGAGTCGTTCACTCATCTCTTTCATCGTGTGGAGGCGATGAAGGCGCAAGTCTCCGGCGACGATCAGCGCGCTCGCGGGGAGCAGGGAAGCGAGCAGCGTCGTCTTGCCGCCGGGCGCCGCGCACAGGTCGAGATACCTCAGATTCGAGACCTGAGACCTGAGAGGGTTGGATCGGATCGCCGCAAGATGGGCCACGAGTTGCGAAGCTTCGTCCTGGATGTAAATCCAGCCTTCGCGCACGGGCTCGGATTGCGGGGGAAGTGGGCCGCTGTCGACGACGACACCCCCCGGCGCCAGTTCGGAATCGTGGACGGCGACGTTGTGTTCGGCTAGCCATTGGCGCGTATGGGACTCGCCGGCGCGGCGCGTATTGAAGCGGAACGCGACGCGCGGCGCGCCATTGCCGGCCAGAGCCATCTCGCGCGCCTCCTCCTCGCCGAAGCGTTCAATCCACCGCCTCAATATCCACAACGGATGCGCGGTCTCGACGCTCAGCCTTTCGAGCGTGTTTTCGATCGCCCCTTTGAGATTGAATCCGAGATCGAAGTCCTTTTCGCGCTGTGCCGCGCGCAGGGCGGCGTTGACCAGAGGCGCGGCGCTCTTTTTGCCGCGCTGTTTGACCAGATTGACCGATTCGTTGATCGCCGCATGCGGCGGGATGCGCGAGAGGAATTTGAGTTGGTAGAGGCCGAGCCGCAGCGCGACCACGACTTCCGGGTCGAGTCTGTCGAGCGTACGACGCGCGTAACGCTCGACGAGAAAATCGAGCCGAATCTGCCAGCGCAAAACGCCCAGGCTGAGTTCCTGCGCCAGCGCGCGGTCTTCGCGCGAGAGGCGGTCGTAGCGGGGCGCCGCAAGCAGGTCGCTCGCGAAAGCCTCTTCGGCGCCTACGCGCCACAGGACATCGAACGCCGCGACGCGCGCCGCCGCCACATTGGTCTTCTCGATCTTCAAAACTCGATGCGCCCGCCCAGCTTCGCGCCCACTTGCAGTCGCGCGCCGTTCAAAAAATCTCGCGCCGGCATGGCGCGTTTGCCTTCGGGTTGTACTTCGGTGACCCGCAATCGCGTCGCGCCGCCGCACACAATGACGAAGCTGTCCTTATCCGCTTCGCAAACAGCCCCCGGCTCGAATTTATCCGCGTCCATGCCCTGTTCGACGCGCGCTTTGACGATCTCAAGTCGTTGGCTGTTGAAAAACGTATAGCAGCCGGGGAAGGGCGTGAATCCGCGCAGCCGGTTGAAAATTTCGGTGGCGGTCATCGCCCAATTGACCTCCCCGTCTTGCCGTTTGAGGATGGGCGCGAGAGAGGCCTCGGCGTCGTTTTGCGGCTCCGGCCCGATCTCTCCGTGTTCGAGCCTGCTCAACGCCTCAATCAGCAATTCCGCCCCCAACTCGGCGAGGCGCGGCGTCAATTCCGCCGCGGTCTCTTCGTCGCCGATCGCGGTCGCGCGCCGAAGCAGTACCGGCCCCGTGTCCAATCCCGCATCCATCAGCATAATCGTCACGCCGGTTTCGTGTTCGCCGCGCGCGACGGCCCAGTTGATCGGCGCCGCGCCGCGGTATTTCGGCAGCAGCGAAGAGTGAACGTTTATGCATCCGTGACGGGGCGCGTTCAACATCCATTCAGGCAATATCCGCCCGTAAGCGGCGACCACGCCAGCGTCGGCCTCTTTGAACAGCGGTTCGAATTGACGGCGCGCTTCGTCGGTCTTGATCTTTGACGGCTGATGGACGGGGAGGCCATGTTCGGCGGCGATTATTTTGACGGGCGGTGGCGTGACGACCTGTTTGCGACCCACTGGACGGTCGGGTTGCGTGAAGACTGCGATGATCTCGTGTCCCGCCTTGACGAGTTTGCGTAACGAGGGAACGGCGAATTCAGGCGTCCCCATGAAAATTAGTCTCATATGCGCAAGAAGTCTAAATCAAATCAGGCGACATGGATACAGATGAATTTGCCACAGAGACACCGCAGGCACAGAGAAGATGGTAAGAAAAAAACATTTCTCCTAATCTTTTTGACCTTTTCTCTGTGTCTGCGGTGTCTCCGTGGCCTAGACAAAAAAACAGGCCGGAAGATTGAGCCTTGTAGCTCGCCCTTCCGGCCTATCCAGTAGGAGAGTGTTGTTCAGCCTATTCTTCGTCAGCAACTTTGAAACTGATCTGTGGGACCAGGCATTGCCCTTTGATCAGTCGCAGCGTCTGGTCTTTCAGCACGCCGGCGGCCTCGGTGTTCAATTCCGATTCGCGCAGTTCTTTGTACTTCCCGTTCGCAAAAAGCAGCAGATAGACCGGGCCGTTGGTGGGCGCCGGCTTGCTGACTGGTTTATTGACCGGTTTGGGCTTCGCCGCTTTGGTCTTGGCTTTTGCGGCGGCCGTTTTCTCAAACGCAGGGGCAGGCATTTCCGCCATTAGTTCCGGTTCGGTGGGTTCTATGTCCCGAGGGTTCAACATTGTTCCTTTGATCTCCCGTGATTGTTTTTTAGTTGGTGAAATGTGAAGCGGCTTGCGCTGAATTTTTGAACGGGGCCGCTCCGCAAGCCGTGAATGCGCGCGAGATTCTAAAGGAGCGGTCGGCGAAATGGAACCACCCTCAGGCCTCTTTTTTTTTTTCGC
>DATEMG010000102.1:0-3319 GCA_035275805.1 Blastocatellia bacterium | reverse complement strand
ATGCGCCCTAGTTGAAACTGCTTTAACCCCATAACAAATCACCGTTCCTTAGCTGTAGTGGCGTCGCCGACGAAATTCTTGACGGCCCGCATCAATTCAACGGCATGATTGTCGAAGAAATGTCCGGCGCCGTCGATTTGTACTAGCTCGAAGTCGTCGCCAGCGGGCAGCGCGGATAGAAACTCTTCGAGCGGCGCTAGCGGCGCGACATCATCTTCGGTCCCGTGGATGAAGAGTTTCGGTTTCGCGCAACTAGCGATGAAATCCAGATTGCTCATCCGCGCCGGCGTCCCGATGGCGATCAATTTGTCTACGCGCTCGTCCGAACAGCCGACTCTCAATCCGACGATGGAGCCGAAAGAAAAACCGGCGACGATGACTTCGCGCGCGTTCGGCTGGCTGTCGAGAAGGTAATCGAGCGCGACCTGGGCGTCGGCGCATTCGCCGCGCCCTTCGTCGAACTCACCGGTGCTCAGCCCGACGCCACGGAAGTTGAACCGCAGAGTCTCGAAGCCGCATTCGTTAAAAGCCTTCGCCGCGCGGAAGACGACCTTGTTGTGCATCGTGCCGCCGTGCAGCGGGTGCGGATGCAGTACCAGCGCCGCCCGCTCGGCCTGATTGCTTTTCGGGCGATAGATCGCTTCCAACCGCCCGTGAGTCGCCGGAATAAAAAGATTTCCCGCCGGATACATAGATCAATTTGTCAACAATACTTTGAGAGTCCCCGGCCGCGCGGCTTCGGCCATCGCTTCGAGGCCGTCGGCCAGTCGGTATTCGCGCGCGACGAGCGGCTCAAGGTCTACACCGCCGGATTCGAGCAGCTGGAGCGCGGTTTCAAAACGCCCGCAGCGCGACCCGACCACGCTGACCTCATTAACGACTATCCTGGAAGTGTCGAGTCGGACCGCTTCGCGAAAAGTGGACTTCAGGATAATCGCGCCGCGCGGCCGGATCAAATCGAGCGCAATCTCCATTCCGCCCGACGATCCGCTCGCTTCGACCACGAAATCGAAGCCCGGCGCCTTCGCGTCGTCGAGTTTAGCCGTTTTGACTCCCGCGCGCGCCGCGAGTTCAAGCTTGGCGTCATGTTTTCCGATCAGAGTCAGGTCGCATCCCGTCCGCGCGATCACGCGCGAAATCAATTGACCCAGTTTGCCGTCGCCGACGACGGCGACGCGGTGTGAAGCGTGGATCTCGACCTGGTCAAGGATCGCGAGCGCGGCGGCCAGCGGTTCGGTGAAGACGGCCTGCCGGTCGCTGACGTCATCAGGCACAACCAGCAGATTTCGCGACGGCAGGCTCAAATACTCCGCGAACGCCCCGTCGCGTCCGCGAATGCCGAGCGCGGTTCGATCCGGACAATGGCGCGGATCGTTCTCGCTGCAAAGACCGCATTGTCCGCAGCCCACATTGATTTCGCCCACGACGCGGCGGCCGATTTGCGACCTGTCGGGAGACTCTTCGACGACGCCGACAAACTCATGTCCGAGCGTGCCACGAAAGTCGGCGTAGCCGCGCGCGATCTCGATGTCAGTGTTGCAAATTCCCGCCATCGTCATTCGCACCAGCGCCTCGCCTTCGCGGCGCGGGACGGCCGAATCAGTCAGTTTCAGCTTGTTATCTTCAAAGCGCAACGCTTTCATTCCGACGTTGATAAGACAATCGCGCGCCGTTTTCAAGGTGTGACGGGCTTCAGTATGCGCAGGTTGGACGCATACTGAAGCCCGTCACACCTTAGGCTGCTGGATTTTTGCCCATCGCTGTGCGATGCTGCCTGCGTGAGCATTTTTAACAATCGATAGGAGAATCAAATGTCTACAGTTAAAAGTGGCGACACTGTGAAGGTTCATTACACTGGCAAACTTGACAACGGAGAAGTCTTCGATTCGTCAGAAGGCGCTGATCCGTTGGCCTTCACCGTCGGCGCGGGAGAGGTAATTCCCGGATTCGATCAGGCGTTGCTGGGAATGCAGGTCGGCGAGACTAAAGACGTCGTCATTGAGCCGGAACAGGCATATGGAAACCGTATCGAGGAATTGGTGCAGACCATTGATCGCGGCCAATTCAACCTCGGCGGCGCCGAGCCGGAAGTCGGCATGCATATCGAAATGCGCACTCCTGATGGCAATATCCCACTGACCATCACTGATATCACCGACGCGACGGTCACGCTCGACGCAAACCACCTCCTCGCCGGCGAGACGCTGCATTTTTCTTTGACGCTGGTCGAAATCGCGGCATAGAGATATTAAGGCGTAATCGCTACCGCCTATGACTTCACTTCCATTGCACAGATGGGACCTGACGCCCCGCGAAGCCGTCGAGGTTCAGCAGCGGATGCGTAATATGGTTCGCTTGCGCCCACTCGCGCAGCCGGTGGGCGTGATCGCCGGGGCGGACATCTCGTACAACAAATTTTCCGAGACGGTATTCGCCGGCATAGTCGTTTTGAGTCTACCCGATTTGCGGATAGTCGAAACCGCCGGCGTTCGCAGCGTGGCGAAATTCCCTTACGTGCCGGGGCTGCTGAGCTTCCGCGAGGCGCCTTCGTTGCTCGAAGCGTGGGAGAAGCTCAAAACGAAACCCGATGTCTTAATGTTAGACGGGCAGGGAATAGCTCACCCGCGACGCTTCGGCATCGCCTGCCACGTCGGCGTATTGCTCGATTGGCCGACCATCGGTTGCGCCAAGAGCATTCTGGTGGGCAGATACGGCGAGCTCGGACTTGAAGCGGGAAGCCGGTCGCCTCTGGTCGATAAGGGCGAACAGGTGGGCGTCGCGCTGCGTACGAAGAGCAAAGTCACTCCGGTCTACGTTTCACCAGGCAATCTGATGGATCTCGATTCGGCGGTGGACCTGGTCCTGCGGTCTACAACCAAATACCGACTGCCTGAACCGACGCGGCAGGCGCATTTGCTGGTCAACCGGTTGAGAGTTGAAGCTGGAGAGAATGAAGTCGCATAACGCCAGGTAGCCGCGCGGCCTTCGTGTTGTAAAGATGCTCTTACGCCAGTTTCTCCAGGTTCGGATGCATTGTCCGCCACTTCGTCGCGCGCTCGTAAGCCAAGGCCACGCGCAGCGGCGCGGCCTCGTCGTATAGATTGCCGGTGAACATGATCGCCTGCGGCAGGCCGTTGATAAATCCGCAGGGAGTGACGACGGCCGGGTGGCCGCGCGGCCTTCGTGTTGTAAAGATGCTCTTACGCCAGTTTCTCCAGGTTCGGATGCATTGTGCGCCACTTCGTCGCCCGCTCGTAAGCCAGCGCCACTCGCAGCGGCGCGGCTTCGTCGTATAGATTGCCGGTGAACATGATCGCCT
>DATEMG010000101.1:0-9904 GCA_035275805.1 Blastocatellia bacterium | reverse complement strand
GGCAAGGATGCCTGCGCTCCCAGGCGTTCTACACTCGTGGCGCGTTTTCATTCTTTCAGGGCGCCGCAACGCCACATGAAGGCCCGATGATGAATGGCGGTTGTCACGTAGCCGTTTGCGAGCGGCTATTCGACGATGCACATAATATCTTCCAGGTGTTTCTTCGTTATGTCTGGGACTTTTACGCCGACGGCAGGATAACCGACCGGCACAAGCAAATACGGTTTTTCGTTCTTCGGCCGTTTCAGGATTTCGTTTAAAAAACTCATCGGGTTCGGCGTATGCGTTAGTGTCACCAGGCCCGCGTTGTGCAGCGCCGCCAGCAGCATCCCGCACGCGATGCCCACCGACTCGTTGACGTAGTAATGTTTGACATTGCGCTCGCCTCCGTCTGGAAGTCGTTCGACTTCGTAATCAATCTTAAATACGACGATCAGGTAAGGCGCGATCTCAAGGAACTCTTTATGCCAGTCGGTGCCGAGCGGCGCCAGGGCCTGCAGCCATTCGTCGGGGAAGCGTCCGCCGTAATTCTCGCGTTCTTCCTTTTCGGCGGCCAGGCGGATCCGGCGTTTGATTTCGGGATCGCCGACGACTACGAAGCGCCAGGGTTGCTGGTTCGCGCCCGACGGCGCGGCGCCCGCGGTCTTGATCGCCATTTCGATCAGTTCGAGCGGGGCAGGGTCGGGCGAAAACTCGCGCACAGTGCGTCGGCGTCTCATCAGTTCGTAAAACTCGACGGCGCGGCGGCGCTGCTCTTCAGACTCCAGGCGTCTGAAATCCAGGGGAATGAATTCGTAGCTCATTGAGGCCGTATCCTAACATCCGACTCCCGTTCTGAAGAAGAGCTAAGCGGCATTAACAGTGAGCGGCGACTTCGCTAATATCAGCTTGCGCGGGGCGCCACAGGCCCTCTCATGTTTCTAGTCCGCGCGGATCAGTGATATGATCGCGGCGCTTCATTCATTCACCAATCCATTACGAGGGACGCCATGAAAAAATTCGCCGTCGTGTTTTTGACAGCCGCACTGGTCGCGCCCGCGCAGGCGCAAGATCAATCGAAACCTGCGCGTCAGGACGAGAGGGTTTCCGTCGGAACCGTCGAAGTCCTGCTTGACGTCGTGGTCAAAGACAAGCGTGGACGCCCTGTGACAGACCTTTCATCCGCAGACTTCGAGGTTTTCGAGGACGGGGCGAAACAGCCGGTTGAATCGTTCAGGCTGATCAGGCGCAATTCGGCAGGCGAATCCGGCAAGGCCAACTCCGCCGTCCAGGGTGAGGCCTCGGCGCATGCGAACGCGACTCCTTCGCCTCCCGCGAAGCCGGTCTCGGCGTCGCCGGCCTCGGCGCCAAACCCCGATGTAGGCGTCAGCGTCGTCGCCCTGGTATTCGATCGTCTGTCGCAGGACGGTCGCAAGCGGGCCAACGACGCCGCAATGAGCTATGTCGGCGGAGATTCGAACCTGAGCGCCTTCGTCGGAGTCTTCGCCGTCAACCTTTCAGTCAACACGCTGCAGAATTACACGACGGACGTCGGCCTGGTGAAAAAGGCGATTGAAAGGGCGGGGGCGATGGCCTCGTCCTCGTTCGAATCGAAGACCCTCGATTCGGAATCCGCCAGCGCCGCAAGGCAGCGTGAAGCGACCGTTCAGGCGGCGACCGCGGCTGCGCAGTCGGGCGGGCCGGGGGCGGCGGCCGCAGGCGCGGCGGCCGGAGCAGCGTCTGTCGAGCAGATTTTCGAGGCGATGCGGGCGCGGACCGATGAGACTTTCGAGACTTTGCAGCGTGATCAGCAGGGCTACGCCACGACGAACGGGTTAATGGCGATCGTCAATTCGATGAGCCGCCTGCCCGGCCGCAAGGGGGTGCTCTTCTTCTCGGAAGGCATCTCCATACCCCCGAACGTTCAACAGCATTTCCGTTCGGTGATCAACGCCGCCAACCGCGCCAACGTCAGCGTCTACGCCGTGGACGCCGCCGGATTGCGAGCCGAAAGCGTATTGCAGGCGGCGCGCGAAGAGATCAATGCCCGCTCGCGACAGCGAATGGATAGTCTGGACAGGGTTATGACCAGCGCCGGGGACCCGCTGACCAAAGGGCTTGAGCGCAATGAAGACCTGCTCACTTACAACCCGGAAAGCGGATTATCGCAACTCGCGCAGCAGACCGGCGGCGCGTTCATCGGAGGCGCCAACGACATCGGCTCCAAGCTTAAGGAGATCGACGAAGACCTCGGAACGTACTACCTGTTGACTTATTCGCCGACCAATCATAATTACGACGGGAAGTTCAGGAATATCTCGGTCAAGGTCAAAAGGTCGGGAGTGGCCGCGCTGGCTCGCCGCGGTTATTACGCCGTGCCGCCGACAGGCTCTTCGCCGATGTTCTATTACGAGGCCCCGCCGCTGGCCTTGCTGAGCGGTTCGGCCAGGCCGAAAGATTTTCCGCTGCTGGTCAATAGTCTCAATTTTCCCGAAGCGGGGCGCGTCGGACGCATCGCCGTGGAAGTCGAAGTCCCGACCGGCGTTTTCACTTTCACTCCGGACAACGAGAAGAAGCTTTACGGCTCGGATTTCAGTTTCGTGGTTCTGATCCGCGATCAGTCGAAGCAAGTGGTGGAGAAGCTCAGCCATCACTACGCTCTGGTCGGGCCACTTAAATCTCTCGATTCGGAGAAGAAAGGGAAGGTTCTTTTTTATCGCGAGACGAGTCTGCCGCCGGGCAAATACGAAGTCGACGCCGTCGCTTACGACGCGCTCAGCTCCAAAGCCTCGGTGAACAGATGCGTTTTGGAGATTCCCGCCGCCGGCGAAAACGATCTGCGCCTGAGCAGCGTGGTAATCATTCAGCGCGCCGAGCAAGTGAAAGAAAAGATCGACAGCCCTTTTCTGGTCGGCGATCAGTTATTGGTCTACCCAAACCTGGGCGAACCTGTCCGCAAGTCGGGGAAGCCGATGGGTTTCTATTTCAACGTCTACACGGCGAAAGGCGCGTCCGAGGCGCCGAATCTCACTCTCGAAGTGCTGCAAAATAACAAATCTGTCGCCAAGGTTCCGCTCAAGCTGGGCGCGCCTGACTCCAAAGGGCGCATTCAATACGCCAGCGCGCTGCCGCTCGACAGTTTGAACCCCGGAAACTACGAATTGAAAATTTCCGTCAGCGACGCGAAGAGCGCAGTCAGCCGTTCGGCCGCGTTCACTGTTGAGCCCTGATTGCTTTTGATATGAAACATCTGATCCCTGGATCAAATTCTTGCTCCAGAATGCGAAGGGAAGCAAAAATGACAAAGGGGGCAAAAATGGCCAAATTTCAGGCATTTTTGCCCTTTTTGCTTTTTTTGCTTCCACTGCTGGCGCTGTTGGTCGCGCTTCCGATCGGCGATGCGCAGACGCAAACCGCTAACAACGCTCAGCAGGACCAAAGCTGGAACCGCCGCGCCACGGGCGCGGGCGATTACCAGATCGTGCTGGAGGTCTCGGGTCGCGTCGAGGTCAGCCGCTTCTTTAAAATGCCCGATCCGCTGGACCTTCGCTCCATCTGCGAAGCGAAGCGCGAGGCTGAGCGGCGGGCGCTTCTTTCCTCGGAAGCTTATCTGAACACTCTCTCGCAGGCTGGCGACCGGCGCCAGTTTGAAATCCAACTGACGCAGCTGCGCAACGAACTGGGCCAGTTGTACGCCTATCGCGGCGAGATGGCGAAATCAGTAGAGCATTTCGAAGCGGCCTACGATCTGATACGAAGCATCGTCCCCACACATCCGGAATTCGCGGGCGACAAAGTTTCCATGGATGAGATTCTGGGCGTGGCTCACATGCGTCGCGGCGAGCTGGAAAATTGCGTCCACAATCACAACGCCGAGACCTGCATCTTCCCGCTCAGCCGGGCAGCGCTGCACGGGCGCGCCGAAGGCTCGACGAAGGCCATCGAATATTTCAAAAAGCATCTCGCCCAAAAACCTGACAACCTCGAAGTCCGCTGGCTGCTAAACCTGGCCTACATGACTCTGGGCAAATATCCGCAAGCCGTGCCGCCGGCCTATTTGATCCCGCCTTCGGCTTTCGCTTCAAAAGACAGGATCAGGCGGTTCGTTGACGTCGCCGCGTCGCTCGGCATCGATCCGGTAGGCGGCGCGGGCGGCGCGATTATGGACGATTTCGACAACGACGGCCGGCTCGACGTTGTGATCTCGACCGTCAGCGCCTGCGATTCGTTGCGTTATTTCCACAACGACGGCGGTTCATTCAGCGACTGGACTGAGCGGGCGAAGCTCTCGGATCAGTTGGGCGGCATCAACTGCGTTCAGACCGATTACGACAACGACGGCCGTCTCGACATCTTCGTGATGCGCGGCGGCTGGGAATTCCCCATGCGAAATTCTCTGCTGCGCAACAATGGGGACGGGACTTTCACCGACGCGACGCAATGGAGCGGATTGACCAGCGGCGAACACCGCACGCATACGGCGGCGTGGGGCGATTTTGACAACGACGGCCGTCTCGACGTCTTCGTCGGCCACGAGGAGACGCCGAGCCAATTGTTTCGCAATCGCGGCGACGGGACGTTTGAAGACGTGACGGGGAAGGCCGGTGTGGGCCGCACGGCTTTCACCAAAGGCGCGGCATGGGGCGATTACGACAACGACGGTTACCCGGATCTCTACGTCTCGAATTACGGCGAAGAGAATTTTCTTTATCACAATCGAGGCGACGGGACGTTCGAAGAAATCGGTAAGCGGCTCGGCGTCGAAAAGCCTGTGATGAGCTTTCCCACGTGGTTCTTCGATTATGACAACGACGGATGGCTCGACCTCTTTGTGGCCAGCTTCGCGCCGTCGGTGGCTGAAGTCGCGCGCGGTTTTCTGGGGCTGCCGTTGCGGGCCGAAATGATGAAGCTTTACCGCAACGATACGAAAGGCGGGTTTCAGGACGTGACGAATGAGGTCGGGTTGAACCGCTTTGTCCCGACGATGGGCGCGAATTTCGGCGACCTGGACAACGACGGCTTTCTCGATATTTACCTCGGGACCGGCGCGCCATCATACGCGGCGCTCGTGCCCAATTTCGCCTTCCGCAATCAGGCGGGGAAAAAGTTCGCCGACGTGACGGCGGCTACAGGCGCGGGCCACTTGCAGAAAGGCCACGGCGTGGCCTTCGGCGACTTCGACAACGACGGCGACGAGGATTTTTACGTAAACATCGGCGGCTTCGTGCCCGGCGACTACTACAACAAGGTTCTCTTCGCCAATCCCGGCGGCGCGCATAACTGGATTTCAATCAAGCTCAATGGCGCGAAGAGTAACCGCGCTGCCATCGGCGCGAAGATCAAATTGACTTTGACCGGCGTGAACGGGCGGAAATCGCTGCGCTATCGTGAAGTGACCAGCGGCGGCTCGTTCGGCGCCTCGTCGCTGCGGCAGGAGATAGGGCTCGGCCGCGCCAGACAGATTGACGCGATAGAGGTTTGGTGGCCAGCCGGCGGCGCGCGACAGGTCTTCCGGAACGTCAAAGTCAATCAGTTTATCGAGATTGACGAGTCGAATAGCGAGTATCGACCGCTGCCCATACTTGTTCGCTGAATGAAAGCAACAGAAACGCCCAAGGGGTTACCTCGGATCGGGCTTTACTTTCTCGGAGTTTTCGTCAATGGCTTCGCCGCGAACAAAGCCTTTGGCCTCGGCATCTTCGGCGATCTTGTTCAGGCGGACGAAGGTTTCGCGCGCCTGGTCGGCTTCGGTCTTGCGTCCAGCCCTGGCGTAAGCGCGTGAGAGAGTGAAATGAACCCTCGGTTCGTTAGGGGTGAGGCGTCGCGCCGTCTCCAGTTCTTCGACGGCCTTTGCGTTCTCGCCCATTTCAAAAAGGATTCTGCCGAGGACGTAATGTCCGAGCGCCAGGCGGGCATGCAAATCAACGGCCTCCTGCGCGAACTTCAGTCCCGCTTCGACCTCTTTGTTTCTCATGTGAACGTAGGCGATTTGAAGCCTGGCCAGAGCATGGTTGGGGGAGTTTTCTATCTCTTTTTTGAATGCAGCGATGGCCCCCTCGTCGTTGCGCTGGGTGAGCATATAGCGACCGCAAGCGTATTGCACGCCGGGCGCCTTCGGGTAATCGGCGGCCAGGCGTTCGTATTCCTGCCGGGCGTCGCCCTGATTCTTCTGCGCCGACTGATGCTCCGCGAAACCCGCGCGCCTGATCATCTCGCGGTCCCGGTAACCGGGCGGTATCTGAGAAGGGAGCATCGGCAGCCGCAAAACTGCCAGCCCGTGCGCGATGATCAGGTCTTCACGATTCACGTTCTCATAGCTCAGCGCGCCGAAGAGAGTCTGCGCCGTCTCGAAATCGCCTTTGAGCAGCAGCAGCATTCCCTCGTGGTAGCGCATCGCCATGTCGAGATCACGGTTGTTTTCAACGCCTATTTGACGTCCCTGTCGAATGCGCCCGAGGGCGTTGTCGTAATTGCCTACTTTGAATTCGCACAATCCCAGCATCACAAACGGAGCGCCTGCCCGCGGCTGTAACTCCGTCACCCGTTTGAAGGCCGGAATCGCTTCGGTGTACCGGTCGCGGTCGTAAAGCAGCGTGGCCAGGAACCACCAGCCGTCGACCCAGTTCGGCTTCGCCGCGACGGCTTTGCGATATAAATCGATGGCGTCATCAAACCGCCCTGCCTCGCGCGCCGCGTCGGCCTCCGCTTTCAATTGTTCGAAGTTCGCCTGCGTCTTTCCCGGCGCTTTGTTCGGTTGGGCCGGGGGGCCTGCTCTGCGCTGCTGGGCCTGCGCGGGGAAATAGAAAAGCAGGGTAATGAAAACAAATGCTGGCGGCGCCACGATCTTGAGATTCATCAACACTCCCTCTCGTTCCGGTCATTGCTGTTTTGTTGAGGCTGTCGCGGACGTTTTGGCGACGCCCTCGCCTTCGACGACTTTGATGTACTGATTTATCGGCGGATTGGCGATATTGTCGACTTTGCCGCTGGGCCATTTGACCTCGACGCTCGAGATCTTCGCCGCCTGTCCGGCGCCCAGAATTTCGCGAGGGTCATGCGACGCCAGATAGCTGCCGCCGCTGGTCTTCAAACGCGAACGCTTCACGCCGCCGGCCGTCCATGTAATGATCGCGCCAACCGCTCCGGGATTGCTTTTAGTGGCGACGAGTTGAAGCCCGAGCCAGTTGTTCTTATTACCGCCTTCGTTGCGCAGCAGGATCGGAGCGTCGCCGTTATTGATGATCAGCGCATCAAGGTCGCCGTCGTTATCGATGTCGCCGACCGACAGTCCGCGTGCGGGGAAGTCGCGTTTGAAGACCTCGCCCGATTGCGCGCTGACGTTTTTGAATTTGCCGTTGACGTTATCGAACATCAGCAGCGGCTCTTTGTATTTCACTTTAGCCGCCTGTATCTCGACCATGTCGTCGGGGTGTCCGTTGGCAAGGATCAGGTCGGGGTCGCCGTCGTTGTCGTAATCGAAGAACTTCAATCCCCAGCCGCTCAACAATCGCGTCGCCTGCGCTATTTCGCCCGCCTGATCGGTGAAGGTCAAGTCTTTCTCGTTGTGGTAGAGGCTGAATAGTTCCTGGTCAATGTTGGCGACGAACAAATCCTGCCACCCGTCGCCGTCGAAATCGGTCGCGTCAACGCCCATCCCCGAACGCGGGCTGCCCGAATCGCTGTAGCCGACGCCGGAAGCCAGCCCGGCCTCTTCAAATTTGCCGCCGCCCTTGTTGACGAACAGGTAATTGGCCATCGTGTCGTTGGCGACGAACAGGTCCATCATTCCGTCGTTGTTGACGTCCGTGGCGACCGCGCCGAAGGACTTGCCGGGCGAATTGGCGATGCCCGACGACTTGCTCACGTCGCTGAATTTGCCGCCGCCGTCGTTGTGAAACAGGAAACTCGGTCGCGGTTTGAAGACGCGCGGGATGCAGTAATAACGCCTGCCCAGCCGATTGTCGCCGCAAGAAAGGCTGCCCGACGCGCTGTATTGCACGAAGCTCGATACGAACATGTCGAGCTTGCCGTCGTTGTCGTAATCGAAGAATGTCGCGCAAGTCGACCAGTTCGGCGCCGCGACACCGGCCTTCTCGGTGGCGTCGGTGAACGTGCCGTCGCCGTTGTTGCGGAACAGAACGTTCTTGCCGTAATTGGTCACGTACAAATCCTGCCAGCCGTCGCCGTCAAAATCGGCCGCCGCCGCGCCCATCCCGAAATGGCCCATCTGGCCGCAGCCGACGCCGGCTTTGTCGCCTACGTCGGTAAACGTGCCGTCGCCGTTGTTGCGATAGAGCGCGTTTTTGATCGGCGTCTTCGGCGTGAAGAAGTCCGCGGGGCCGCTGTTTACGAGGTAGATGTCCATCAGCCCGTCGTTGTTGTAATCGAAAAACAACCCGCCGCCGCCGCAGGTTTCAGGCAAATGGCGCGCGTCCGAACGCCCGTTGTCATGCGCCCAGGTTATGCGGCTGTCTTTCGTTACGTCGGCGAAGGTCACTGGCTGCGCCGTCGAAGCGTTTTGCGCATTCGGAATGGATAACGGCCTCATGGCCAGGCAGACGGCGACGGTAATCGCGAACAATAGAAATTTCACTGTTTCCTCACATGAATGAAGCATGCGCATAAATCAGATCGGCGCAGCCTTTGGAGTGTGAACGTATTCAATTTTAATTCGCGCATTCTTCATGTAAATAATGATCAATACGGAAACGGCTCGCCCGGTTTGGCGATGCGAATCCGATGATCGGTGAATTTGAAATGCGAGCCGGGCAGATCGACCTTCGGCATGTGGCACGAAGCGCAGTTCTTCGCCGCGACTTTGCATCCTGGCGCCGCGTCGCCTTCGCCCGATTGCCCCGATTGCCCCGATTGAGAGGACTTCGCGACGGCGCCCGATCCGCGTCCGGGTTTATGGCAGGCCAGGCATTTTGCGTCGTAATAAGCTTCGTCAGGCGACGCCGATTCATGCGGGTCGTGACATGCCGTGCAACTTATCCTGCGATCGTCGGAGTAACACTTGCTGCCGAAAATGCGATAAGGCTGGAAGCGGACGCCGTTCATGCCTATTCGCTTCGGCGCCATGACTATCTCCTCTGCGCTGCGATGACAGGAGCCGCAGAAGTCCTGGGTCAATTCATCGCCGCCGAGCCTCGCCGGGTTGAATATCTTATCCTTATTCTGCAGTCCCTGCTTACCTGCGGCGACGTGCTCGGCGCCAGGTCCGTGGCAGGCCTCGCATCTGACTCCGGGCGCCAGCTTCTCCAAATGTAACTGGTTGCCGCTGACCGCGCCGGTCGAATGGCAATTGAAACACTGCATGACTTCATCATTGGGGAGTTTTCGGCCAAGGGCTTCGAGCGCCGATTGAGGGCGCGTATCCTGGTAGCCGAGGGTAATGTCCAGGTTTTTGATCTCGGCGTAATAGCTCACTCGGCTTTCGTAATAATCGCCGGCGTATTTGAGTAAATAAGTCTGCCCGGCCTTTCCCTGACCGAAGCTGTAAAGGATGGGCTCTGAAATAGTCTCTTTGCCGTCCGTCACGGTGTATACGCTCTGATCGCCCTTGCGAAGGATCTCATAAGAAAACTTGCCGTCACGGAATGCCAGCGCCTTGTGCGAGCTGAGGATCGGCGATTCCGCCACAAGCTCCAACGCGAGTCCCATAGAGCTTTTTTCCTGAGCCGCAACCTTGTCCTTGTGGCATTCGGCGCAGGCCTGGCTGCCGACGAAATTGACGCCGGCCGGAATTCTGGTCGGCCTCCATATCTTGCCCCGCTGAGCCTGTTCGCCCGGCGCAGGCGGGAGCGAGAACCCGAACGCGGCGAACGCCGCAAAGGCGAGCGATAGCGTTAAGGCAAGTTTTCTCTTTTGACGGAGATGATTCATCGACAAACTTTCAGCCTGATGGCGCGTGAGCGGAGCGCCC
>DATEMG010000100.1:0-12081 GCA_035275805.1 Blastocatellia bacterium | reverse complement strand
CTAAATCGAAACACGCAACATTGGGACGCCGATACAGTACCGCGCGCGTAAACAAGGGGCCGTTAAATAAGTCAACCGCTTGCTTACGCGCGCGGTACTGATTCGTCGTCTCAATAGTATTTGATAACTTAGTTAGCAGAGCATTTAGCTGCGGCCTTCGGCGGCCTGAATCTAAGCCTTCCCATCTCCCGCTTTCAATCTCAGCTCTTCGCTTGCTTCGAGACCTTCGCAAACTCGCCCGCCTCGGTTAAAACCTGTTCGAGTTTTGTACGATTCTGCGGGCTCATCGGCGTGAGCGGCAGGCGATAAACCTCTTCGATCATTCCCGTCATCGCCAGGGCGGCCTTGACCGGGATCGGGCTGGTTTCGATGAAGAGCGCTTTGAAGATCGGCATGAGTTGTCGGTTCAATTTGCGCGCCTCATCGAATCGCCCTTCGACGCAGGCGTGGCAAAGATCGCTGACCTGTCGCGGCAGCAGGTTCGAGGCCACCGAGACGACTCCTATCCCGCCGAGCGCCGCGACCGGCAACATAACCGAGTCGTCCCCGGCGAACAGCTTGAACGACCCGTCGAGGAGCGACGCGATCTCGGCGATCTGCGCGATAGCGCCCGAAGCTTCTTTGACGCCGATGATGTTTCCGATCCCGGCCAGACGGGCGACAGTCGCGGGTTCGATGTTGCAGGCCGTGCGGCTCTGCACGCTGTAGAGGATGACCGGCAGTTCAGTCGATTCGGCGATCGCGCGGTAATGTTGATACAGGCCTTCCTGCGTGGGCTTGTTGTAATAGGGGGTGACTGACAAGATGGCGTCCGCGCCCAGGCGTTCATAGCGATGAACCTTTTCGATCACCTCGCGCGTGTTATATCCGCCCGCGCCCGCAACCACCGGTACGCGGCCCTCTGAGGCTTCGACCGTCAGTTCAACGACGCGGGCTTGTTCGCCCTCGCTCATCGTCACGCTCTCGCCGGTGGTGCCGCAGGGGATGATGAAATCAACGCCGTTTTCGATCTGAAAATCGACGAGGCGGCGAAAGGCCGATTCGTCAATCGATTCGTCCTGTTTGAAAGGCGTGACGATCGCCGTTCCGCAGCCTCTCAACCGATCAATGTTTGCCATCTTGGTCTCCCTTTCGGTTACTGATCCAGCCACAGAGATCACCGCAGGACACAGAGAGAAAATATATTTCGATGTCTCGCCATCCTTCTTTCCCTCTGTGTCCTGCGGTGATCTCTGTGGCTAAATTGACCTAGCTAAAGAGCAGTTCCGAGAATTCGTAAACGCCCTGTTTGTTAATGATCTTTTCCGCCGCCAATACCGCGCCGGCGGCGAAGCCTTCACGGCTGCGCGCCGTGTGAGTGAGAGTGATCGTGTCGGCTTCGGAATCAAATCCGACTTCATGTGTGCCCGGAATGTGCCCCGCGCGGATGGCCACGGCCTCCGGCGCGCGCTCGCCGTAAATTTCGCGCATCAATCCGGCGATGACCAGCGCCGTGCCCGACGGCGCGTCCTTCTTGAATTTGTGATGCGCCTCGACCAGGAACGGGTCGTATTGATCGTGGCTCGCGAATAGCGCCGAAGCCTCGCGCACGATCCTGAAAAACAGATTCATCCCGATCGAGAAGTTCGAGCTGAACACGAGCGGAGTGTTGTGGTCGGCGGCCAATCGCTTTACTTCGTCCAGGCGCGCGTACCATCCGGTCGTGCCGACGACCGCCGGGATACGCAGCCCGATCAGGCGGCGCAGGTTTTCGACAGCCGTTTCGGGCGTTGAAAACTCTATAGCCGCGTCAACGCCTTCCAGGTTTTCCGCCGTCAGCCCTCCGCCGTTCGGATTATTGTCGATGTCGAAGCGCGCGACGACCTCGTGCCCGCGCGAGGCGGCTACGCGTTCTATCATCCGCCCCATCTTGCCATAACCTACTATTGCGATCTTCATCCTTTTTACCTCAGGCATTGTCATTCCCCAACCTCAGCCGCGAATTCCTCCGCCGCGATGCGGCGAGGAAGGCGATCCCTGCCGCTTGCATGGCTTCAGGTAACGATCATACCTCATCCCACGGCCTGAGCCTGAGCCGCGGCCTCGAATGTCTCCTCATCCAATTCACTGAAAAACTCAGCGTGCAGCGATCTGACGGCGTTCTCGACGCTGGCGCCGTCGACGATGAAGCTGACGTTGATCGCCGAAGCGCCATGCGAAATCATCGAGACGTTGATCCGCTCGATGCTCGAAAAAATTCGCGAGGCGACGCCCGGCGTGAATTTCAGATTCTCGCCGACCAGGCAGATCAACGCCGCGTCGCGTTCGATCGAGACATCGCCCAGAGACTCCAGGTCGGCGACTACGTCTTCCAGGCGCCGCGTGTCGTCGAGCGTCATCGAGACGCTGACCTCGGAGGTCGCGACCATGTCGACCGATGTTTCATGCTTGTTGAAGACCTCGAAGAGCCGCGAGAGGAATCCATGAGCCATCAGCATGCGGTCAGACGTCACGTTGATCATCGTGATCCCGCGTTTGAACGCGATGGCTTTGACGACCGCGCGCGACGGCGGCGCGCTGCGGACAATCGCAGTGCCGGCGGCTTCGGGCCGCCTCGAATTGCAAACGCGCGCCGGAATCTCTCTGGCCATCGCGGGCAGCAGCGTGCTCGGGTGCAAAACCTTCGCGCCGAAATAGGCAAGCTCGGAAGCCTCGGCGAACGAGATGACTTTGACCTTCGCGGCTTCGGGCGAAATGCGCGGGTCGGTGGTCATGATGCCGTCGACGTCGGTCCAGATTTGAATCTCTTCGGCGTCCATCGCCGCGCCGATGATCGAGGCGGAATAATCTGAGCCGCCGCGCCCGATGGTGGTCGTCACGCCATCGGAAGTCGATCCGATGAAGCCTTGGGTGACTGGGACGCCGCCGTCGGCCAGGGCGGCAGTGAAGCCTTCTTTCAATCTCGGGTTCGCGACGTCGAATTGCGGCGCGGCGCGGGTGAAATCGTCATTGGTCCGCATCATCGGGCGAACGTCTACCCAGACGCCTTTCATTCCGTCCGTACGTAAGGCGGCCGCGACGACTTGCGATGAAAGCAATTCGCCGTTGGACGAGACGGCGTCGGAGAGACGCGGCGTGAGCCGGCCCGTTCGGCCGATCTCTTCGAGCGTCGATCGGATGGCGATGAAATGTTTGCCCAGAGCCTCGCGCAGCGATTCGCCTTCTTGCTCCGGCGCAAGTTGATCGGCGGTTTTATAATGGCGCCAGGCGATCTCGTCCAACTTGCTTTGCGCCGTTTGCATATCGCCCGCGGCGGCCATCCGCGCGCATTCGAGCAAACCGTTGGTCGTCCTACCCATCGCCGAAACAACAACCGCCGGCCGGCGATGCGATTGGAGGCGGACGATTGATACCAGGCGGCGGATCGCGGTCGCGTCTTCAACCGAGGTCCCGCCGAATTTCATTACGATCATTTACTTACCCCAGGAATGTGACTAATGAGACCTATAATACCTATAAATCCCATTAAGTCTTATAAGCCCCATTCAGGACGACGCAAAGATTGCGCCGCAAAACGAAAAAGGGTTAGCAAGCTATTGCTCGCTAACCCTGTCCTGATCACGCGCCACGCGACGTAGCGGCAAAAATGACTGCGTCGCCGAGATAGCTCTTCAACGCCCGCGGGCGTTGACAACCTCAAGGATTTAGCCCTGATGGCCAGCCGGCGCGATTGCGAAACATCAGACCAGCTTCGGCGGCTTACCCCTTTCGCTCATCTTCTTTGAGCTTTCGCGCTCTCGGACGAGTTACTCTTGAAAGCCGCGCCTCTACTCGATTACAAATCGAAAGAACGATGCGTTAAAAAAACCGATGCAGCATTGTGGCGAATGCGCCGGAGGCTGTCAAGGATCGTCCGTTTGCCGGCTCCGGCTTCTGCAAAGTAGCGATCGCCGACTTTGACTCGGCAATCACTACGCGTCTAGACACTGAGGAATGTGAGATGAGCGACCAATTTGTATGGCTGGAAGTCGAGACGAAATATCGAGAGACGCGCATGACAAGGCATGGCGAAGAGTTGCGCTGGCTGGTCAACCGCGAAAAGATTTTGAATAAGGCGACCGGCGGCATCGCCGCTCGCGGAACCGTCCGCCATCCGGGCGTCTGCGTAATCGCGCCTTTCGTCGACGACGATCACATAGCTTTGATGCGGCAGTACCGCTACGCGGCTGATGGCGAGTTGTGGGAATTGCCGGCGGGGACTCTCAACGGGCGCGAAGAGAATCAACGAATGACCGGCGCCGAGACGCCTGAAGAGTGCGCCGCGCGCGAGTTGTCTGAAGAGACGGGGTACGAGGCCGAAGTCCTGGAGAAGGTGTGCGAGTGTTACGCGATGCCCGGCATCGGCGACGAGATCATTCACGTCTTCTTCGCGCGTGGACTGAAACGGCGCGAACAATCGCTCGATGACGACGAAATCATCATCGAAATTCGCGCGTTCAGCGCGGAGGAGCTGGGGGGGATGATCGAGCGCGGAGAGATTCGCGACGCGAAGACGCTGGTAGGATTGTTTTACGCGCTCAGCCAACGGCCCGGCGGTTTGAGAATCGGGCGACGCTGAAAGGCGCGAGGTTAACGGAACTTTCCCCTTTGACGACTAATTCGCCGATCGCCCGGGCGGTAATCGGCGCGAGCAGGATGCCATTGCGATAATGGCCCGTGGCGTAAATCAAACCTTCGACGCGCGGATCGGGGCCGAGTATCGGCAAATCGTCCGTCGCGCGCGGGCGTAATCCGGCCCAGGTTTCGATGACGGCCTGGTCGGCGACGCAGGGCATGATCTCAATCGCGTTATTGATGACGGAAGCCATGCCGCCCGCAGTCACCCGTTTGTCGTAGCCGGCGCGTTCGGTAGTCGATCCGGCGATCAAATATCCGCCGAGCCTGGGAACCAGATATCCACGTCGCGAATAGATCACGTGGCGCGCGGCCTGGGCGGGCATTTCAAGCGCCGCCATCTGCCCGCGCGCCGGCTCGATTTCAAACCGCTGCGCCTCATCACAACGAAGCAGGCTCGACCAGCTTCCCGCCGCGATCACGACTGTGCGGGCGTGAATTTCGCCCCGCGCAGTCACCACTCCGCTGACCCGGCTGCGCCCAGCCACATTCTCGGTCAATAACTCTCGCGCTTCGGTGTGCGTCAGGAACTCGATTCCCGCGTTCCGCGCGGCCCCATGCAGCGCGGTCATCAGTCGACGGTTGTCAACCTGATGATCGCCGGGAAATTTCAGGGCGAAACGTAGCGTTTGGTTCAGCAGCGGTTCGAGTTTGAGCGCGCTCCCCGCGTTCAATCGCCTTACATTCAAACCCGCCTCGTGAAGCCACTGCCAGCGGCGCTCAAGCTCCTCCTCGTCATTCTCAGTCAACGCCAGGCAAAGCGTCCCTTCGTCGCGGTACTCGACGTCAACGCCGCTCGACGCTTTCAGCTCGCGCGCGAAATCGGCGTAAGTCGCAAGGCTGGCCGCAGTGAGATTAAAGAACTCGTCCTCGCGATCGACCTCCACCAATGGGGCGAGCATACCGGCGGCGGCGTGCGAAGCTTCGCCCCCAACGCGCCCGCGTTCGACGACGACGACGCGCATCCCGGCCTGCCCCAGCCGCCACGCGACGGCGCAACCGATAACGCCCGCGCCGATGACGACGGCGTCAGTCTGTTCGATCGGCTCGGTCATCTACGCTGGATTCGGTGGAGCTTCTTCTTCGGCGGCCTCTTGGCGCCACTCTTCTCGCATGCGGCGCGCGTTTTCAAGACGGCTGTCGGTCGTGTTGATCTCGTGATCAACCATCGAATCGACCGCGCTCTTGATCCCTCTGAGAACCCGCTTCTTGAAATCGGCCAGCTCGTTGGCCGATTCTTCGGGCAGGCTCGCCCAGAACGCGTCCGCCAGATAATCGAAGGGATCACATACGGTTTGTTGCTTTTCAGACATATGCTCATTCTCCGTCATGGATGGGACTTATAGGATTTATAAGACCTATAAGTCCTATAAGTCCCATCCATCGTCAATCGTCAATCGTATAAGTAGCCGCGCAAGTGTCGGTTTCCCACACGCGCACTTTGTAAACCTGCGCGCGGTCGTCGTTCACCCGGCGTCCGACTTCGCGCAGGAAGAAGGCGGCCATCTCTTCAGCCGACGGGTTTATCTCCACATCGAAGGGCGGCAATTCATTGATGTTTTTGTGGTCCAGATAATCGACCACTTTCCTGGTCGCCGCCTTCAGGTCTTTGAAATCGATCAACAGACCGATGTCGTTAAGCTTTCGCCCGCGCACGTAGACCTCGACTCTGTAGTTGTGGCCGTGCGTATTTTCGCACTTGCCCTGGTATCCGCGCAGCGCATGGGCTGAAGAGAAGCTCATTTCGATCATCACTTCATGCATGGGCATTTAAAATCTTCCTTCTTCGATTCGGTAAATATTTGATAAACGCAATTATAGCACAGGCCCCGCGTTGAAAGTTTCGGCTTTCGAGTTTAGAGTGCGTCCTCCGAACCGCGAGCGGTAGCGAGCGTGGCCTACGGCAATTGGCGCGTTGATGGCGCGCCTCTCGCGGCGCTGATTCGGAGCCCTACTAGTTTTATAGATCGAAAAAATTATATGGCGCACAAAATAACCCTCATTCCCGGCGACGGAATCGGCTCCGAGATCACCGGCGCCGTCGTTCGCATCATCGAGTCCTCCGGGGTTGAAATCGAATGGGAGAGCTTCATCGCAGGGGCCGAGGCCCTTTCGCGCTACGGCGACCCGCTGCCCGAACCCGTTCTCGACTCAATCAAGCGAAACCGCATCGCATTGAAAGGCCCATTGACCACGCCGGTCGGCGCCGGCTTCACCAGCGTCAACGTGAGGCTGCGAAAAACGCTGGACCTTTACGCCAATCTGCGGCCCGTCAGAAATCTGCCCGGGTTGGTCACGCCCTTCGGCGACCTGGACCTGGTCGTCGTGCGCGAAAACACGGAAGACCTCTATTCGGGGATCGAACACGTGGTCGTGCCCGGCGTGGTCGAAAGCCTGAAGATCATCACCGAGAAGGCCTCGACCCGCATCGCGCGCTTCGCCTTCGAATACGCGCGCCGCGAGAATCGAAAGAAGGTCACGGCCATTCACAAGGCCAACATAATGAAATTGTCTGACGGCCTCTTCCTCGACTGCTTCCGCAAGGTGGCGGCTGAATACCCGGAGATCGTCGCCGACGACAAGATCGTCGACAACGCCTGTATGCAGCTCGTCATGAGGCCGCAGCAGTTCGACGTGCTGTTGCTGGAAAACCTCTACGGCGACATCATCTCGGACCTGGCCGCCGGGCTGGTCGGCGGGCTGGGGGTGGTTCCGGGCTCGAACATCGGCGAGCTAGGCGCGGTATTCGAGGCAGTTCACGGCAGCGCGCCTGACATCGCCGGGAAGAACATCGCTAACCCGACGGCGCTGTTGCAGACTGCGGTCATGATGCTGCGGCATCTGGGCGAGCGCGCGGCGGCCGATCTGATAGAACGCGCGATGATTCACACGCTGTCGAAGAAGCAGGTGCGAACGCGAGACCTGGGCGGGACGGCCAGCACGACTGAATATACCGAGGCGATTGTGGCTTCCATGCGGGAACTGGCTACAGCCTAACGGGCGACGACAGGGATATTTTCCTATCCTGCATTTTCCTGTCAGCAAAACTCGGAACAGGAAAATGTAGGACAGAAAAATGCGAGCATGAGATTAGAGGCGCCGCAATTTTTCGATGAACTCCGCCAACTTCGTTTCATCGCGCAGATCGAACGCGAGATTCGGCAGACGCTGGGGATCAGCCAGACCTTTTGCGGCGAGCATTCGCAACAGCGCCTCCGTATCCGACTCGAATTGTCGTAACGCCGCGACATTCATGAACTCAGTCACCATCTCTTCTTGCGTAAACAAACCCGCCTCGACACAGGCTTTTGACAATTCCCTCGTCCACCGCTCATCACGATATGCCGACGCCTGTTCCAGGTTGGCCGGCCGCATAAAGTCTTTGCGGATGCTGGTAAGCTCCAGGCCGCGCGCGCAGAGAACCTCGGCGGCGATGGAATTCTCTTCTCGCAACAAACCCAGCAACAAATGCTCCGTGCCGATATGGCGATTGCCGAGCAGCTCGGACTCTTCGGCGGCGAAGGATAGCGCGCGCTTGGCCCCGTCAGACAGCGGCAGGTCGATCTGAGAGGAGATGTGGTCACGCATGACCGTCCGATTTTCTATCTCCTTACGGATCAATTCGACGTTGGCGTGCGAGCGGTGAAAGAACCGCGCGGTGAGCTTCTTGTCCTCACGGATCAGTCCCAGCAGGATGTGTTCGGCTTCGATCTGGGACGCGCCGAACTGGCTGGCTTCGTATCGCGAGAAGAAGATCACACGACGCGCTTTTTCCGTGTAGCGTTCAAACATGGCCGCCTCCTTAATTACGCGAGAGACAGTGTGACATTTGAATCGAGACTACCGCATCGTTCCCTGCCCGCCGTTCGACTGCCTTGATGTCTTCTGCTCGCGCTCCGATCGCCGTAGCTCCTCAACGGCATTGACGTGGTCCTTCGAGGTCGCCGAGAACTTGTGCGAGCCGTCGTTCTTTTTGGCGTCGACCACGAAGAATAAATAATCGGTGTCGGCTGGATTGACCGCGGCCTGAAGCGAACGTTTGCCCGGCGAGGCGATGGGCCCCGGGGGCAGCCCGGCGCGTTTGTAGGTGTTGTAAGGCGAATCGCGGTCTAGGTCGCTCTGATAAATCTTGCCGCGATACTTGCCGGCGAGTATCGCAGCGTAGATCACCGTCGGGTCGCAACCCAGTTCCATCTTCAATTTCAATCTTCGGTGAAAGACCGACGAGATCAGCTCGCGCTCGCTGTCTACCCTCGCCTCCTTTTCGATCAGAGACGCCATTGTGACCGCCTGGCGCGAGCTCATCTTCATCTCATCGGCGCGCGCCTGCATCTCCGGCGTATAAACCTCGCGGAAGCGTTTGACCATCGCCTCGACGAGCTGCGCGCGCTTCGTGGTCGCCGTGTAGTCGTAGGTGTCGGGGAAGAGATAGCCTTCGAGCGTAGTCGCCTGCGGGTCGAGGTCCGCGATCAAAGACGTGTTTTTGAACAGGGCCTGCAAATCTTCCAGTCTGGGCGGGGGCGGTTCCTTCAACCCCAACCCGTATAGCATTTGCGCGATGTCGAACCGGTTGTAGCCTTCCGGGATGGTGAATTGTCGCGTGTTCACGCCGCCTCGGGCCAACTGTTCGATCACTTCGTGTGGAGATATGGGAGATTTGAACTCGTAATCTCCGGCTTTGAACCTCTTCCCGTTCGGAAAAAAACGCAGCCATACCCGCGTCGGCCACTCTTGTTTGAGGATGCCCTCTTCGTGAAGCTTGGTGACGATCGCCGTCGTGCTGGCGCCGGGGGGGATCGTAATGGTCTTCTTCGCGGCGTCGAGCTGATAAGGAGTATAGATCTCGTTCCTCAACCACATCGCGCCGCCGATCATAGAAATGAGGATCAATAGCAAGAAAACGTTGAATGAAGAAAAACGCTTTCGAGGCCGCGGGGCTGTTCTAGGCCGTGTCGGTTGGGGTTTGGGATTGTTTTTAGGTCGCATCGCTCTCGTTTGATTGGTTTTGTTAAGGGGAGGTTTCAGACATGGGCGTTCGCCTTTGTTCGTCAATATAGTCCTGCAGTATCACGCTTGCGGCGTATTCGTCCGATCGCGCGCGGCGTTCGCGCAATCCCATGCCCATTTCGCGCAACATCCGATCTGCCTCGCGCGAAGTCAGCCGCTCATCTACAGCCACGACCGGGATCGAAACGCTCCGCCGCAAATCCGATATGAAACTTTCGACGCGATCGACCGCCGCGCCGCGCGAGCCGTCCATATTCAGCGGCAGGCCGACGACCAGCGTGGCGACCTCGTTTTCGTCGACCAGTTCGCGGATTCGATCGATGATCTGCGCATATCCCTTTTTTTCCCGGCGAATCGTCGTGAGCGGGCGCGCGATCAATTGCAGTTCGTCCGAGATCGCGACGCCGACGCGGCGCTCGCCGTAGTCAAGCGCCATCACTCGCATGCGTACGATAATAGTCCGGGGCGCCGACTCGCGTCCAGTCAGGCCGGGGGCCGCTTCTTCTCGCCTTCGGCCATCGCCTGAATCTTCGACTTGTGCCGGAGAATGTAATTAATGAAAGCCCGGGTCGGCGACGGCTGGAATCGTCCGAGCGAGACCAGGGACACCGAACGGCGCAGACGGTGGCCGATGATTTGGAGCTGCGCCAGCTTGCCCGCGACGACCTCGTCGCGCACCGCCCAGGCTGGCAGCAGCGAAACCCCCAGGCCGCGTTCGACCATTCGCTTGATGAAGAAGGTGTCGTTCGATTCGAGCGCCAGGTCTGGCCGCGCGCCTATCTGATCGAAGAACTGGTCGGTCGCCCGACGGATCGAAGCGCCACGTTCGAAGAGTATCAATTTCTCTCTCTGTATCTCCGCGACCGACGCGACGCGCTTTTTAGCCAGCTTGTGTTCGCTGCTCACGACCAGCGCCAACTCGTCCTCGAAAAGTTTCGTAACCTGCAGGTTCGGAGAATAGACGGCCAGCGACGCGAACCCGACGTCCGCCGCGCCGTTCAAAATGTCGGCGACCGTTTGCTCGGTGCTCACCGTCGTTCGGAACGCCAGGTCGATGCCCGGGTGCGAATCCATGAACGACTCGAAGAGCGGCGCGAACAGGTGGACGAAAGCCTGCGTGGCCGCCGCGACGCGCACGCGCCCCGTGGGCGATCGCTCTCGCCCCGAAATCCTTTCGCGCATCGCCTCGGTCTCGTCCAGAATCCGCTCGACGTATTCGAGCGCGATCTTTCCGGCCTGCGAAAGCTTCACGCCGCGTTTGGCGCGGATGAAAAGCGGTTCGCCCAAATCCTCTTCGAGCGCCTTGATCTGATGGCTCACGGCCGATTGCGTCAGGCGCAGCCGCTCGGCCGCCCTGGTGAAATTGAGGGCCTCGGCCACGGCGCGGAATGTGCGTAGTTGCGACATTTCCATTTCGAACACCACCTCATGAAGTAGTCTGCGATGTCATTAGCATAATTGATTGGATAGATTACAACAATGAGTTAGACAGATGAGCTGAGAATCGCCATAATCGGCCCCGCGAGCGAAAAACGACCTCCTTGCTGGCGCGCTCGCTAACGGGAGAAGGAGGGAATGTATTCAAGCGTAAAGAATGACCGCTCCGAGGCCGCTTGCTGGGATGTGAACGCGCCTGGGGCGGAGAATGGGTTCATAAATAAAAACGCTTGTTTCATCATCTCTCTGCCATAATCGAAAGAGGCTGCGATCTGAGTTGATCGCAGCCTCGACTTTTTACGGCCCCCGCAGGCGGCCTTACAAAGCGCTTTATCGTTGAGATCCTGGATTGACGCCGACCTGATCCGACAGCATCTTCATCATCAGCAGCGTGTATCTTTGAGAATTAAGTGCAACCAGTGGCGTCCAAGCGGCGCCCCAAGGATATGACGCAAGCGCAGACTAAAGTCCGCGCCACGGTTAAGATCGATCCCGCCCGTTTCTTAGCCGTGGATTTGGGCCGCCAGTTTGCGCGTCAGCCGCTGTTCCATTATTTCCGTTTGTTACGTATCCTCTTTTTCTTCCATCTGGATAACACGAATTAGCGCATGGACGCGGCATAAATGCTTAGGCGAGCCTTTGCAACTTTGTGGCGGCGCGCGCCGAAATGGACGCGGCGCTTGGGCGTATTGCTGACTGAATCACGCTTCACCGTGACCGTAGGCGCGGTAGTGATTGATTCGAGCCATCGAGTCCTGCTGCTTCATCACCGTTTTCGTCCGGGCGGCGGCTGGGGCATTCCCGGCGGTTTTATGCACCCGAGCGAACAACCCGAAGAGGCCCTCCGCCGCGAGTTGCATGAAGAGGTCGGCCTTGAGATCGAAGTCGCGAGCGTCGCCTTCATTCGCACACTTCAAAAATACCGGCAGGTGGAGATAATCTTTCGCTGCGCGCCGAAAGGAATTCCCATTCCCCAAGGTTTTG